>JBGPOI010000287.1:0-6609 GCA_041487975.1 Binatia bacterium
ACAGCCAACGCCATGGCGCAGAAGCCACCCACGGCATGCACCACAGTCGAGCCGGCAAAATCCACGTACCCGTGGCCGAGGCCCATGGTCGCACCTAACTGCGAGAGCCACCCCCCGCCCCACACCCAACAGCCGAAGATGGGATACAGGATGCCGCCCACGAAGAGTTCGCAGAGAATGAACGCCCCGAAGGTGATCCGCTCACAGATGGCCCCGACGATGATATACCCGGCCGTCTCCATGAAGACGACCTCGAAGAGCGTCAGGACATTGCTGCCCGCGTCGTAGGCGGGGCCGCTCAGAAAGAAGCCTTTGCCGCCCAAAAAGCCCCACTGGCCGCTGCCGATGAGGAAGCCATTGAGCGTTGGCGTGCCGCCGAGATTGGTCGGGGCCGCATTGACCGCCACCGCGCCAAACTGAAAGGCGTAGCCGATCGCGTAGTAGGCCAGGAAGGCAATGACGTAGGCCGCAAAGTTCAACATCATCAGATGGGCGGCGTTCTTCTTGCGCACTAACCCACAGGTGAGCAGGGCGAACCCGGCCTGCATGAAGAGCACCAGGTATCCGGTGTTGAGGGTCCAGGCGAAGTTGGTGGCGACCCGCACGTGGCCGACAGAGTCGGCCAGCTTGACGGCGAGGGGCTCTTTGGCCGCCTGGTCCTGGTACGCGTCGAAATCCTCTTTCTTCTTCGCGTAGTCGGGGTCCGTCTTGTCGGTGGGCTCGGCAACCACAAAGGCATTACCGCCCGCGTCGACGGCAGTGGACTTGTCGCCCGTCGCGATGCCGGCGGGATCCGGCTGCGGCTCGTCCGCGGCAAGTGAGACGGCCGCAAGGCCACTCAGGATGTGCGCACAGAAGATGGCGACGGCTGCCCAGAGCAGGATTTTCGGCACCAGAATAGGTCTAGTCAGACGCCCCGAGTGAAATGGCCTCCAACAATACATAACGTGTCCTCCTTTGTCCTCGGTTCCCCCCGAGATATTATGCACTAATAGTGAGGATTCCCCCCTGCGTGCTCCACCAGCATTGGCGGTAGGGACTGAGGTGGTGCCGCACGCGCGGCGACCTCGTTTGTCACAGTCCCTCCAGATGTCGCCTCTGCCCCTGGATGCGACGCGCCCAGGCTCCCCCCTGTCCGGTTTGGGCACGACACTACCAGTGCGGCGGTAACGCTGCAACGGGTGTTGTACGCAACCACAGCCGGAATCGCGACAGACAGCCCCACAGCAGTGGCAATGAGCGCCTCGGTGGCTCCTGGCGCGACCTCCTGAATGCTGAATGATTGGAGGGGACGCGTGACCCATGAGATGAGTTCATAATCCCCTATGCCGTGCCCAACAGACTAATAAACGGGGCTGTGCTGGCAACCGTCGCGAGGAAGATCAAGGCTCGTTCCAGCCAGGTCATGCTGGCTGAGGCTCTGGCTCCAGTAAGACACAGACCGACTGATAAGAGAGCTCCCCACAACACCGTAATGACCAGCCAAATCAGCGCCTGGCTCGCCTTCGGGTACGCCCTAAACTTCTTAAACGCAATCGCATAGCCTACGGGCAGACTTATGGGCCAGAGAAACGTGATGCAGAGCGTGAAGGGCAAGAGGGTATCCGGATAAAATCGGCACCACGTATGAGAGCCGGGGAGGATGGAGATCAGGGTATGCGCAAAAAGGTCAAAAATAAGGAGACCAGGAAGCCCCCTCAGCGGAACCATACCGAAGAGAGCGAAAGCCATGGCAAGAAGAGTCACTCTGCCCAGCGTTTTTTCTACAGCGAGGGCTTGATGACACTGCTCCGCGATCAGATCCTTGCAATTGTCTGCCATATCGGCCCCTTCTACCCGTCCATATCGAATCTCTCTCTATGAGTCGTTTCTGCACGATGCTATGCCTCGCAGGCTCTTTAGTACTGGCTGCCAACGTAGGGGACGTTTTACTCATTAGGAAAGGTAACCCGTAGGACCACAGGCTGCAGCGGATTATTCGGCGCTTCATGGTGTGTCGGCGGCTGATAGGGGAAAAATATGAGTGCGGTGAATATGTATAAGAGACACCAGAGGACTGCGAAGAATTGTCTATCCGTAAGTGTCGCCGGGCCGACGGTAACGGAGGTCTTTCTCCGCCACCAGAAGAGAATGACTACGGCTGGGACGGCAACGGCCACAGCGATGAGAGCAGGGTACAGCGCAAACGTCGGAGGGGTATAGACTGCGCCCGCGTCAAGATAAGGTTTCAGGCGAAGGCCGGAGACCAGAGCCGCGGCCACCGTCGATAGCAATGCTATTCCAGCTCCGAGCAGTTCGTTCATAAGTTTGTACCTCCGGGCGGGTTGCCGCACGCCGCGAGATCGTGGCGCGCTGTGTCACCATTTGAGAGCTTTCATCGCCCTTCTTTTAACGGCTCGGTCACCAGACCGATCTTTTTCACTCCGGCATTCCGGATCGCGGCCATAACTTCGGCTAGCTGGCCATAGGGCACGTTTTTGTCGGCGCGCAGGGCCACCTTACAGTCAGGTTGCGACTGGACGAGGGCGGTCAGTTTCTGGTTTAGCTCATCGACCCTGAGTGGGGCATTGTTGAGCTGCACCCCCCCATCGCGGGAGATAACTATGTTGAGTTGCTCAACTTCACTGTTCAACGGTTTAGCCGCGACCCTGGGCAATTCAACGCCGATCCCCTGCTGCATCAGGGGCGCAGTGACCATAAAAATCACCAGCAGCACGAGCATGACGTCTACCAGCGGGGTGATGTTAATCTGGGCGATGCTATCGTCGTCCTCTTCATCAAAAGCCATGGGTTCACTCGCAGAAGGGCGCACCAATGCCGTGCGCTAGAGAAAGCGGTGTCTCGCGATATTGAGAAACTCCGCGGAAAAGAGTTCCATGTCCGCAGCCAGCAGCCGGACTTGGCGTCTAAAGTGATTGTATGCCATCACTGCCGGAATGGCGGCTGCCAGTCCGACCGCGGTAGCAATCAAGGCTTCGGCGATCCCTGGCGCCACCGCTTGAAGGCTCGACGACTGGACCGTGCTTAAGCCCTGGAAGGCATTCATGATCCCCCACACGGTGCCGAACAGGCCGATAAATGGAGCAGTACTGCCTGTCGTAGCCAGGAAGGTCAAAGCTCGCTCCAACCACCTACTCTGCTCCCGCATCACGCGACGCATCGCCAGTTCAACGCTCTCGATTCCCCCTGCCCCAGTGGCGGCACTACGGTCGGGGGGATTGGACTGCTCGCTGCTACCGTTGAGCCGCATGAGTTCTTGGTAGCCAGCGCGAAAGACCTGCGCCATCGGGCTCGTGTTCATCTCTAGACTGACGGCGTAGATCGACGAGAGGTTCTTGGTGTCCCAGAACACTCTAGCGAAACGCTGCGATCCGCGCCGAGCCAGGTAAATTTGGTAGAATTTAGAGAAGATGATTGCCCAACTGATCACCGAGGCAGCGAATAAGAGATAAAGCACCATCTGGACCGCTGGCCCGGAGTGTGTGACTATCTCTGCGAGACTCCCTTGTTGGCCTAGTGGATTCCCGAATTGCACAGCCACGGACGAGAGCAAATATTCCATAGCGGGTTCCTCACACAGGGTTAGTCCTGACCAAGAACGGTTGGCCTGTGGCAAAGAAGCGGCAGAGGCCACACGCCTTACTGCTTTACTCTCCCTGCTTGTCTCCCTTTAGCGGAATCCGCGCGAGCGGCTGCAGAGACCCCTCTCTCAAAAGAGAGCACGACCGGAGCCGCAATGTAGATTGAGGAGTACGTCCCGGTGATAAACCCAATGATCAGGGTGAAGGCGAAAGGCCGGATGACATAGCCGCCAAAGCTAAAGAGCGCGAGCAGGACCAGGACCGCCGTCCCCGAGGTGATGATGGTCCGACTCAAGGTTTCGTTGATACTCCGGTTGATAATAACGGCAAGGGGTTCTCGGCGCAGCTTGCGCATGTTCTCGCGAATGCGATCGGAGACAATGATGGTATCGTGCACCGAGTAACCCACGACCGTCAGGATAGCGGCCAATACGGAAAGGTCGAACGGCATCTGGGTGAGCACCAGGGCGCCGGTCACGACCAGGACATCATGAATCAAGGCAACCACCGCGCCTAGCCCAAAACGCAGTTCAAAGCGCAGGGCGATATACGTGCTCATGAACAACGTGGCAAAAGCGACGGACAAAAACCCCTGTTTGTCGGAGGTTGCTACTCACTTTGGCGCCTACCGCTTCCACTCGTAACATTTCGAACGTGTCCCCGAAGGAGGATGTCAGAGCCGCCTGGACTGTCGAACCTACAGATCCCATCTCCTCGCCCTTCTGCTTGAAGTGCAACAGGAAGGTCCGGCCATCACTGCCGAGGTCCTGAATAGTGAGGTCCTCCAGCCTTGCCTTTCCCAGGCTCTGCCCGATGGCTGCGGCTGTGGTGGGCTGGGGAAAGCGGACTTCGACAACCGCCCCACCGGCAAAATCCACCCCGTAGTTAAACCCCCAGGTGAGCATCAACCCGATACTGGCCAGATTGATGGCAGCCGAGAACAGGACGAAGAAGAGTCGCTTGCCGACAAAATCGATGTTGATGTCGTGCGGAATCAGTTCCATGACGGTGGACCTCGGAGAAAGACAGGGGCACGGTACGCCGTGCCCCCTCTTTCTGCTATTTTCCGCTCGTCCTTTTCAGACGGGCGCGATCCTACCCGACGATGCCTTCTTCGGCAGCACGCAAGAAGAACTTGGGCTTCCACAAAACCAGGACAGCCGGCACGAAGGTCATCGAACCAAAGAAGCTGACCGTCATCCACAGCGCGAGGAGCAGCCCCATCTCCGAGCAAAAGCGGATATGAGAGAATGCCCATAGTGTGGTGGACATGACCAAGGTGACGGCAGTGAAAGTGACCGCCTTGCCAGCGGTCGCCACGCCTAAGCGGACCGCCTCGGTGACATCCCCTTTGTATTCCTCCACCGCCCGGCTGACGATATACAGCGCGTAGTCGATACCGAACCCCACGCCCACTGTCACGATCGGCAGCGACTGCAGGTTGATGCCGACGTTGCGGTAGCCCATATACGCGTTTACCATGATGTTGGCTAGGAACAACCCGACCATCATCACCAACGAGGCGATCGCCGAGCGGTAGGTGAACATGACGATGAGGAAGATCGTGCCAAAGCCCAAGAATTGCATAAAGATGTCATTCTTGAGGATCTCCTCATTGGCTGCGCCGGTTACGCCGATCAGGCCGCCAGCCAGACGGAAGTCCGCCTTTTCCATGGGGTTCTCTTTGACGAAATCGCGCGCTTCGTTCAGAATACGCTCTACGTTATCCCCTTGGTGGTTCTTACAGTAGAACGTCACGTGGGAAATCGTATAGCTGGGATCGATGAACCGAGACGTCTCGCCCGGCGGGGCGCCGGCGAAATAGTAGAAGAACAGCGAGCTGACCTTGGGCATGCTATCAGGAATGACACCCCAGCGGGGTTGCAGGTCGTAGAAGGTCATGTTGATCGACTGCACGATATCGGCCAGGGAAAAGCTATAACCAATATCCGGATCGCGCTCCATAGACCGCTGGAACTTCTCCATAGTCCGCAGGATACTGGGATCCTTCAGCACGTCCTTGTCATGGCCTTCGACTACAATGATGAGCGGCTCGATGCCGCCAAAATGCTTCTGAATCTCCAGGTGCGACTGGTTGTAGGGCGAGTTCTCGCGCAGGAGCGGGGTGGAAGCGGTCGGATCGCCGACCGTCAGATGGCGCAGTTGGGTGAGCGAAAGCAAGGCGCCGATCACCCAAAAAGTGATGATCAGGCGGGCATTGCGCGGGGTCACCACCCAACTCGCCACGGCGTTCATCGTGCGTTGGAAGGGGCCGGCATCCCGGCCCAAAACATTCTCCTTCTCCGGCGCTTTAAGGTAGTAGTAGATGCTGGGATTCAGCAATAGCTCGCTGATGGCAATCGAGGCCACCCAAATGGAAGCCGAGATAGCAATCCGCTGCAGGATCACCACCGGCACCACGATGATCGCCAGCATACCCAGCGCATCGGTAATAATGCCACTCAGCGTCGGGACGAACAGCTCGGCAAAGGCGGCGATGATCGCCCGTTCTTTGTCCCAGTTCCATTTGCGGTATTCTTCGTAATAGCGATCATGCATTTGCACGGAGTGACTCACTGAGCGGGCGGTAATAAAGAAGGGGATCACTAGAGCCAAAGGATCTATGGCAAATCCCATCATGGCCTGCGCGCCCATCCCCCACAGGGCTGAGGTCACGCCGGTGATGGTCGGTCGCAGCGCGCCGCGCCAGTCATGGAAATAGTAATAGAGCAGCAGCCAGCAGAAGAGCGTGGCGGCAACGAAGATGTAGAAGACCTCATTGGCGTAGTGATAAATCCAGCCATAGAGCCGCGGTTCACCGGCGATCCAGTCTGGTCGTGGTTGACGCCGGTGACCCGGTCCATTGCTTGGGTCATATGTCGTAGATCTTCTTGAGGGCTTCTCTGTTGAAGACGTCGCCCTTTTCGACCTTGAGCATGACGTTGACGTTGTTCGCGCCGCCGAACTGGGTCGCGAATTTGAAGTGGACCTGCACGAACGGGTGCCGGTAGGGCAGCAGGTCGTTGAA
>JBGPOI010000288.1:0-6575 GCA_041487975.1 Binatia bacterium
GAAGGTTCGTGAGTCGCCGTTCTTGACGGTATTCTGCTGCATGAATGCCATTGCGGTCATGACAATGCTGCCGGTGAGCATCGGCGGCCTGGGGTGCGAGAGTCAGCCTTGGTGACCTTCTTCGTCCCGATGGGTTTGACCGCTGAACAGGGCGTGCCCCTTGGGCTCTTGTGGCACGCTGTGACTATCATCGCCAGCTCACCGGGAGGATGGATCTCATACCGAGAGCATCCCTTGCAGAGGGCTCGAGGCGGTGGCGTAGAGTTTCTTGGTAATCCGACCAGCGAGGAAGGCTTTTCTGCCGGCTTCCACACCAAGCCGCATGGCTTCGGCCATCAGGATCGGGTCTTTGGCACCAGCGATCGCCGTATTCATCAGCACGGCGTCACAGCCCATTTCCAGCGCCACGGCTGCATCTGAGGCCGTGCCTACTCCGGCATCGACAATGACCGGCACCCGGCTCTGCTCCAGAATGATACGGAGGGTGTAGGGGTTGCAAATGCCTAGGCCCGAGCCTATCGGCGCGGCCAGAGGCATCACCGCGGCACAGCCGATCTCTTCCAGCTTTTTGCAGGAGATCGGGTCATCCTGGATATACGGCAGAACGATGAACCCTTCTTTGACCAGAGTCTTGGCCGCTTCCAGTGTGGCCGGGATGTCGGGAAAGAGCGTGCGCTCATCACCGATGACCTCAAGCTTAACCAGATTGCCGATCCCTGCCGCGCGCGCCAAGCGACAGGTGCGCACGGCCTCGTCGGCGGTGTAACAACCCGCCGTGTTCGGCAGGATGGTGTAAACTTTTGGATCGATGTAGTCGAGCAGATTTTCTTTCCCTGGGTCGGTGATATTCACCCGACGTACGGCCACAGTGACGATTTCTGCCCCCGAGGCCTCGATTGCACGTCTGGTCTCGGCAAAATCCTTGTACTTGCCAGTCCCAACGATGAGCCGTGAGTGGTACTCTTTGCCAGCGAGCACGAACGGGTCTTTCATAACGCATCCTCGCCTGGATCATCCGCCGCCGACGAAATGGACAACCTCGATCTCATCGCTCGGTTGTAAGCGATAGCTGCTATATGCGTCACGGGGGACGATGTCACGATTGATCTCAACAGCGATGCGCCGTCCAGCAAGCCCCAGTTCGGCCACCAAATCTGCTAGAGTCCAGCTCTCACGGCAACTCCGTTCTTCGCCATTGAGGACAACCATCATAATGCCCTACCATAGTCTTTCAGCTTTCTCTTTACAACCCTGGAGGCTTTTGCTATGTCCCCTTCGCTGCCTACAACCTCATGAGCATCGTCATTCCCAGTTGTCCCCGAAGGAGCAAACCATGTTGAGGGTGAGTCGTGCACTCATCAGCGTCAGCGATAAGCGTGGAGTGATCGACTTCGCCCACGGTCTGACGGCGCTCGGTATAGAAATTCTTTCTACCGGCGGCACCGCAAAAGCCTTGACCGATGTCGGAATTCCAGTCGTGCCGGTCGAGGACTTCACCGGCTTTCCCGAGATGCTCGACGGTCGGGTTAAAACCCTCCATCCCAGGATTCATGCCGGAATCCTGCACAAGCGGACTGATCCCTCCCATCAGCAGACCATGGCCGCACATGGACTCAAGCCGATTGACCTCGTGGTGGTGAACCTTTACCCCTTTGAGCAAACCGTTGCCCGACCTGACTGCACCTTCGCCGAAGCGGTGGAAAATATTGACATCGGTGGACCGTCGTTGTTGCGTGCGGCGGCCAAGAATCACACCGATGTTGGAGTGGTGGTTGATCCAGACGACTACCCCGCCGTGCTCGACGCCTTTCGTGCCAACGGTGCGCTCTCGGCGGAGCAAAAACTGGCTTTGGCGAAGAAAGCGTTTCGCCTCACGGCCCGTTATGATGCTGCGATCGCTGATTACCTTGGGAGTCTAGGGGCAGGAGGGCAGCGGGTTCCTTTCGGCGAGACCTTGCACCTGCAGTATGTCAAAGCTCAGGACTTGCGATACGGTGAGAATCCACACCAGGCTGGGGCTTTTTACCGCCAACTGGAGATCCACGAACCCTGCATCGCCAATGCTCGCCAGCTGCAAGGCAAGGAATTGTCCTTCAATAACATCGTGGATGCCAACGCCGCTCTCGAGCTGTTAAAGGAGTTCGACGAGATCGCGGCGGTCGCTATCAAACACACCAATCCCTGTGGAGTGGCGACCTCGACTGTCTCTCAGGCCGAGGCTTTCCGCAAGGCTCGTGCTTGTGATCCAGTGTCGATCTTCGGTGGTATCGTTGGCCTCAATCGTGAGGTGGATGGCGAAACCGCTCAGGAAATTCTTCACCTGTATCAAGAAGGGTTTCTCGAGATTCTCCTGGCTCCGTGTTTTTCCCCGCAAGCGTTGACAATGCTTGCCTCCTCGAAGCGGCTTCTCAACATCCGGCTGATGGAAATCCCGACCTTCCCTCATCCTGCACCTGCGCGGTTTGAGGGCAAACCAGTGGTCGGCGGGCTGCTGCTGCAGGAGCGCGATTTCGGGCGCGTGCGAGTCGAGGACTGTCAGGTTGTGACCCAGCGCCGGCCGACCCTCGAAGAGTACAAGGCCTTGGACTTTGCCTGGCGGGTGAGCAAGCATGTCAAGTCGAATGCCATTGTCTTGGCCCGCGGTGACCGGGTGGTTGGCGTTGGCGCCGGTCAGATGAGTCGAGTGGACGCGGCCAAGATCGCGGTATCACGTGCTCGAGATCTCAGCCTCGATACGCGCGGGACGGTGGTTGCCTCGGACGCCTTCTTCCCGTTTCGCGACGGCCTCGATATCGTCGCGCGGGCTGGGGCCACCGCCGCTATTCAACCCGGTGGGAGCCTGCGTGATAAAGAGGTAATCGCCGCGGCTGATGAACAGGGACTGGCAATGATCTTTACCGGCATGCGTCACTTCCGTCACTAGGTGTTATGAAAGTCCTAGTGATTGGCAGCGGGGGGCGTGAGCACGCTCTCGTATGGAAGATTCGTCAGAGTCCTCGGGTGACGCGCGTGTACTGTGCGCCGGGGAACGCCGGCATCGACGAATTGGCTGAGTTAGTGGCGCTGACTCCAGACGATGTACAGGGCCTGCGTCGCTTTGCCGAACAGGAATGCATCGACCTGACCGTGGTTGGGCCGGAGCTGCCCCTGAGTCTGGGGTTGGTAGACGAGTTTGAGGCCCAGGGCCTGCGTGTTTTCGGCCCAAACCGCCAGGCGGCCCAGCTCGAAGCGAGTAAGGCATTTGCCAAGGAAATTATGCAGAAGCAGGGAGTGCCCACGGCGTCTTTCGCTGTATTTACCGATCCGGACGAGGCCCAACGCTATGTGTCCGAGGTGGGCGCGCCCGTGGTCGTGAAAGCGGACGGGTTAGCTGCGGGAAAGGGAGTCTTCATCTGCTCTACCGTCAAGGAAGCCCTTGAGGCAATCGACGAAATCATGCGTGCCCGACTGTTCGGCGATGCCGGTGAGCGGGTGGTCGTCGAAGAGTTTCTCGCAGGAGAAGAGGCGTCCTTTCTTGCTTTCGTTGACGGTACCACTGTCCTCCCTCTCGCCTCAGCACAAGATCATAAACGTGTGTTCGATGGAGACCAGGGGCCAAACACGGGGGGAATGGGAGCATACTCGCCAGCACCGTTGGTGACACCCGCTCTGGCGGATCGGATCGTGCAGGAAATCATGCGCCCCGTGGTGAGGGGGCTTAAGCAGCGGAAAATTCTCTACAAAGGCATTCTCTACGCTGGTCTGATGATCAATCGGGAAAGTGTCAAGGTGCTGGAGTTCAACGTCCGTTTTGGCGATCCCGAGTGTCAGCCGCTGATGTTCCGGCTCCAGTCCGACTTAGTCGAGGTGATGGAAGCGGTGATCGACGAAAGACTGGCGGAAGTGACGCTGGCGTGGGATACACGGCCTGCCGTGTGCGTAGTGTTGGCTGCCGAAGGTTACCCAGGGACCTACGAAACGGGCAGGCCGATTATGGGGCTGGAGGCGCTACGCCTGTGGAAAGAAGGGGTAGTGTTTCACGCCGGGACAGCCCGCGTGAATGGTTCTTTTGTCACCACAGGTGGACGAGTGTTGGGAGTCACCGCCGCCGGATCGGGGATCGGCGACGCGATTGCCGCCGCCTACTCGGCGGTGGAACAGATCTCTTGGCCGGGCATGCAGTATCGCCGCGACATCGGTCGGCGTGCCTTGACATATGTGCTCCCTGGACGGCCAACAAATGATAGATGACGGGGTCCCTTTCTCTTCCCGCCCTCTGTCCCCAATTTCTCGTCTCCTATAATCTATAACCTATGGCACTGATTCGACCGTTTCGCGGGGTACGTTATAATTCCGCGGTCGTGGGCGACCTGCAACAGGTCGTCTCTCCCCCTTATGATGTAATCTCCACTGAACAACAAACCGTGCTGCATCTACGCAGCCCTTACAACGCCATCCGTCTCGATCTGAATCAAGATGTCGAGCGCTACTCATCCGCCGCCAAGACGTTTCGTGATTGGCTTGATCGAGAAGTCCTCCTCCAGGATCAGGAACCATCGCTCTATTTCTATATCCAAGAATTTGTTTTGAAAGACGGATCCCGTCACCAACGGGCAGGAATCCTGGCGGCCTTGCGTTTGGAGGAGTTCTCCTCTGGGATGGTTCGGCCGCACGAACGCACGTTTGAGAGCGCAAAGAACGATCGCTTGGCGTTGTTACGGTCCTGCCAAGCCCACCTGAGCCCGATCTTCTTTCTCTACTCCAAACCAGGCTGGTCGCTAGCCGAGACGCTGGCGCCGGCGCTGGCGGCGCCAGCGCTGATGACAGTGCAGGATGAGCAGCAGACCCTGCACCAACTGTGGCGCATCACCGAGCCATCGCGCATTGCTGAGGTGGCGGCTGGCCTCGCGCACGAACCGCTGATTATTGCCGATGGACACCACCGCTACGAGACGGCGCTGCGCTATCGCAATGAATGTGCAGCGGCGCAAGGGCGCCTGAGTGGAGACGAGCCATTCGCTTATGTCCTTGCTTACCTGACAAACGTGAGGGAGGAAGGCCTGGTCATTCTTCCCACCCACCGCCTCTTGCGTGAAGGGCCGCTCCCGAGTCCGCAGCACTTGCGGACTGCGTTGCAGCGTGACTTTCGTATTGCCTTGTTTTCCCCGGCTGATGCGGAGGCGTTCTTTGCCGCGCTGCGTGCGCCGGGGCCGGGACGGCGGATCGGCTGTGCCTTAGCGGGAGCCAGCCATTACTGGTTGTTATCCTTCGACGAGCGGGTGACGCAGGGGTTGCCCGTGTCTGCCCCCTTGCGCGCCTTAGATGTGACCGTGCTGCACGACGTAATTTTTCAACGCTTTCTCGGGCTTCCGCCAGAGGTACAAAAACAGAAACTGGCGTACACCAGCGACGAGGAAGAAGCGTTGCAGTGGGTGGCTGAGCGGCGCTGTCAGGCGGCCTTCTTTCTCAATCCCACCACGTTTGCGCAAGTCGCCGCAGTGTGCGGTCATGGAGAGACCATGCCGCAGAAGTCAACCTACTTCTTTCCTAAGCTACTCACCGGGTTGGTTTTTTATCGGCTGTAGGGAATCAAGGCACGGTTAACGGCGTCCGCTCCCGAAAGCCCGTCCACCACCACCGCCGGTATGCCGTTCTGGCGGACGGGCTTCATTCACCTTCAGGATGCGACCCAAAGCCTCGTGGCCGTCAAAGCGTTTGATCGCCGCGGCGGCTTCTTCTCTCGATCCCATATCGATAAAAGCGAACCCTTTTGACTGGCCGGTAGTCCGGTCCGTGACGAGGCTGACCGACGCAACTTTTCCGGCCTCGGCAAAGAGCTTCTCCAGTTCTGCGGCTCTTGCTGTATAGGGGAGATTTCCGACAAACAGCCGCACCCCCCAGGCTTTGCCTGAAGCCGAGGATGGTCTGTCCCCACCCGCGCTCATCGGGGCTGGGCGGTCGCCCCCGCCGCGTGGCTGCATCATGTCTCGTGCCGGCTTGGCTTCTTTCACACTCAGCGCTTGTCCGTCTACTAGCGAGCCGTTCAGAGAAGAGGTCGCGGCCTGAGCGGCTTCAGTAGACTCCATCTCGACAAAGCCGAAGCCACGTGAGCGTCCAGTGGTCGGGTCGGTCATCAATTCGGCGGACAGCAGCGTGCCGAACGGGGTAAACAGATCTTCTAGTTCGGGAAAACACAGACGTGGGGGCAGGTTTCCAACAAAGAGTCTTACACTCAACTGAACCTCCAATCGAGCAAAAGGAAAAAGCTCCTGAAAACGGGTGGGGTGACGCTCAGGAGCTTTTTCCCAGGGGAGATCGTGACGAACTTACAGAGAGTAGTACAGGGAAAACGCATCAAAGCGAGAGACCTTCCCTCTGCACTCCTAGATTTTTTACGGGCGCCGGCCGTAGCCACTACCTCCGGTTCGGTTCCCTCCCCGGCCGCCATCTCCGGAACCGGAAAAAGAGCGGCCGCCTCCGGGGCGGGACTCCTTGGGCTTGGCTTCATTGACGGTTAGGGGACGGCCCTGCAATTCATGGCCATTGAATCGCTCAATCGCCACCTGCGCTTCTTGATTATTGTCCATTTCCACAAA
>JBGPOI010000289.1:0-6561 GCA_041487975.1 Binatia bacterium
ACTAGCCTATGCTTGTTGGGCAACGCTGCACTTTTGCCCAACCTACTCTCTCCTTCGTCATAGCAAAGGAACTTGGAGAGATTGCGCCAAGTCCTGCTGCCTGTGATCTCGCGTGAGGAGCGACCGTCCAGCCACTTTTGCCATGGTGACAATCAGGGTGTCCACTGTGGGCACAGTAATGCCCTGCTGTCTCAACTGAACGTGAAACTCAGCGGCGCGGATATGTGTCTGGTAATCAGGCGGAGGGAGTTGATCAAAGTTGTCTAAGTCGGCACGGGCAAGGGCAAATTCTTGCGAGTCGGTTAATCCCTGCAAGTATTCTTGCACAATGATCGGGCAGGTCGCTGGAGGTGGTCCCTGGGCCAGGAGATCGTCGAGAAGCTGACTTTCGCGATTCTCTTGCCCACCGAAGTAATCAATGAGAACGCTTGTGTCGACGAGAGGACCGGCCCACGCCATGGGTTTCCTCCGCACGCATTTTCTCTAGATCTCCCTGCCAGTGGAATTTCCCCCTGTGCTCTCGCACACCGTCGAGGCGGGCGAGGCGAATCAATTCGCGTAGCCCTAAGTGGACGACCTCTTTCTTTGTGTTCACGCCCGTTAGCCGCATGGCTTCGGCAATCAATGCCTCGTCAAGATCGATGTTTGTGTGAGCCATAGTTTCTCTTGCCGGTGTTGTGAATGTGCATGCTTTAGCAAAATTGTGTGCGTTGTCAAGAAAGTAGGGTAGGCACTGCTTACCAAGATGGAAGCATCGCCGAGGTAGGAACGGTGGGCTGAGAAAAGTGCTGAGGACTGAGCGATGAGGATCGAGTTATAGAACTCTCTGCTCCTGATCCTTACTCAGTCCTCAGTCCTCGTTACTCATCACTTTTTACGCTAGTAGCGTCCGCGCAATCACTTTCAGTTCTAATATCGGCTTCACTCCCTCAAAGATCGGCAATACCAGCGCATCAACCACATAGCGCGAGATGGCGTATTCCTCGCCGTATCCCCAACCGCCGTGGATCAGTTGTCCTTCCTGCGTGACCCACACTGCTACGTCACACGCCAGCAATTTGGCCATTGCGGCTGTCACCGCTGCCGCTTCGTCTTTATCCATAGCTGGCGCGGCCGTATAAGTGAGCTGCCGGGCGGCGGCGAGGTGCGTGGCCATGCGACCGAGTTTGTACTGGGTGAGTTGGAAGTCGCCGAGCGAACTGCCGAATTGTTTACGTTCGTTCGCGTAGGTCGCGCTGACCTCTAGAGCGGCCTGCGCCAGCCCGGTAGCTCGTCCGCCGGTCTGTAAGCGACCGGCCGCAAACCCCGCCATCTGTAAATAGAAGCCTTTATTTACACCCGCTTCTTCGCCCACCAGGTTCTCGGCGGGAACGAAGTAGTTGTCAAAACTCAGCATGTAGGAGTGCATCCCGCGGTAGCCGAGAGTAGGGATGGCGTTGCCCTGGAGCATGCCGCCGGTCGGCTGGCGCATCTCGAACGAGTGACCAGGAAAGGTGTCTTTCTCGACGATAAACAAGGACAGGCCGCGGGCACCGGAGCGCGGGTCGGGGTTAGTGCGCGCCAGCAAAGCGATGATGTTCGCCCGACCGGCAAACGTACACCACGCCTTGGCGCCGTTCATCACAAAGCCCTGTTTGCCACCCACTGAGGCGGCTTCGGCCCGGCACTTCACCGACGCCACATCTGACCCGGTGTCCGGCTCGGTTACCGAAATGGCCACCATCAGCTTGCCCGCGGCGATCGGCGGCAGCCATTTTTGTTTCTGTGCTTCACTGCCGCCGCGCAGGAGCGCCTTGGTGAGAATCTCCGGCCGGGTAATCAGACTGCCAGCCACACCGAGTGACGCGGCGGACAACTCTTCGGTAGTGATAATCATCGCCAGGTTGCCCATCCCGCCGCCGCCATACTCCTCGGGCACGGACATACCGAAGAATCCCAGTTCGGCCATCTGCTCGATAATCCGCTCCGGGATCAACTCATCGTGCCGGTGCACCTGCTCGGCCACCGGCGACACCTCGCTTCTGGCGAACTGGCGCACCGAGTCGCGGGTCATCACAGCCAGCTCGCTCTCCAGCCAGGAGTTGTTGACTCCCCGGCTGGCAATGACCGACCGACCGATCTGGCGGAAACGGCTCTCCTGCGCACCCGTGCGGATGGCAGCCTTGATGTCCGCCCGCCCTAAAGTATCGGCAAGGAAAGCCTCGGCAAAGCCAAAGTCGGCCAGATGAACGTCAGCCTGCCCCAGGAGTTTATGACCGACCTCGGCGGCAAAGCCCAGGGCCATTTCCTCGATCTCCGCGTCGCCCTGTCCCTGCGCGGCTTGGGTATAGGTCAGTAACGCGCGGGCAGCCTCAACCTCAGTGGCAAGATACGCCAGGCGCTCGGCATGGACTTGGTGGTCGTCGATGCCTTTGCCCTTTTCAGTGACGGTGCGACCGTGGTGCAGGGCTTCATCTCGGACTTTCTGTAGCGCATCCACGATGAGTGTGGCTTGTTGTAATACATCGGTCATACGGCTCTCCTCGCACGTGCTTCGACAGGCTCAGCACGAACGGTTTTCTGATTTCACTCCCTTCTTCCGATCACCCTGAGCTTGTCGAAGGGTGGTCGAAGGGCTTCCCGCTACCTTGCCAGATTGGGAGGAAACTCCATACCATCCCCTGCCACTCCGGGCTAGGGCAGGGAGAACGAATCTGCTAAAGAAAAGCCCTCAGCCGTCAGCTTTCAGCAGTGAGCCAGAAAGAGCAGACGGAGGTTTTCGCTTTCTGTTTTACCCTTCCTTGTTTTTGCTGAATGCTGATTGCTGACAGCTAATTGCTTAATAGGAGGACCCCATGTTCGTACTCGAAGGAGGGAAACGCTTCGTTATCCCCCGCACAGAGATGACTTACCCTGGTCACAGCATGAAATTGCACCAAAACGCCGCCGATCCAGTGAAGTCGCCGGTTGACCATGTGATGATGGACTTCGAGGACGCGTGCCCCTACGAGTTCAAGGGGCCGAAGAGCCGGCAATGTGTGGTTGAGGCGCTCACTACCCTGGACTTCGGTAAGAAGGTCATTACCGTGCGGCCGAACAACATCCGCTCGGAGTTTTTCCTGGGCGATTTGCAAGCCATCGTACTCGGCGCGCCGGACAAATTTCACGGCATCATTCTCCCCAAAGTGCACGGACCGGATGACATCAAATATGTCTCCAGTTTGCTCGACAACCTGGAAAAGCAAGCCGGTTGGAAGTCGCGCGTGCAGATCGAGTCACTGATTGAGATCCCGCAGGCGTTGGTGAAAGCCTATGACATCGCCACTGCTTCGGACCGCATGGCCGGCCTGATCTTCGGCATTGCCGACTTTGCCGCCACGCTCGGCATTCGTGAAATCGTGAAGAACCAGAACATCAACTTCCTCTACGCCAAGCAGGCAGTGGTGGTTGCGGCCAAAGCCGCCGGCTTGCATGCGGTCGATAACGTCTATCTGCCGCTGTGGCGCAGAGACGACTCACCGGAGAAGATTGCCGAGATCGAGTCCGGCTTGCGCGAAAAGAACGTCGGCGCCGCCAGTCTGGGCATGGACGGCACCTGGGTGATCCACCCGCAGCAAGCGCAGATCGCCAATGAGTGTTACACGCCGACCGACAAGCAAGTGCAGTATGCTACTCGCGTGCTCGACCTCTACCACGCCAAGGGCGGAGGCTCGATGCCCGACCCGGAGACCGGCGAGATGATCGACGAGGCAACGATCAAGATCGCGCTCATGGACTTGGCCAAAGCGGTACAGGCCGGCACGGTCAGCGCGGCCTACCTGGCTGAGCAGGCGGCCAAGAGCAAAGGGATCACCGGCTACGACATTCTTGAGCAGATGAAGCGGGTGGGGTGAGGGCGCCTCTCCTCAGTTAGCAGTCATGACGCAAGCATCGCCACCCACGATGAAATCAAAGACTTCTGTCCTATGTCAGAGCAGCAGGGGCTGGAGGGTAGTGAGATCCTTCCATTCGCCTCTGGGCATTGCGCTATGATTAGGACTGTGTCTACTCTAAATTTGTGCATAGCTGGATGTGAAAATCCGTTCGTCCTGAGCGTAGCCGCGTAGCGGCGAAGTCGAAGGGCGACGCTACAGCACACAGTTTGAACGTGGACACGGCACCAGGTCGTCTCCTTAGGCTTGGAGGGTCCGCTTGTGGTGGGAGGAGGTTGAGAGCTGTCGAGGTCCGGAGGTTTATAAGGTTTATACATGTAGAAATCACGGGGTTTACAAATGTAGAAATCCGGAGGTTTCTAGGTATGGAAACTTGTCTCTACCGGTAGCAACATGTTTCTACTAATAGCAACAGGGGAAGCGGTCTAAATGGCGTTAGGCTAGTGGGTGAGAAAAGAGCAACTTGCAACGGCTGAATTGCCTTATAAAGAGGGATTATGATTTGGTGGAGATTGTGTCAGCTAAGGATAGGTACCCATTACGCTAGATGTAGAGCCATTGAGAAGTTAGGTGAAACTGGAGGCTCACGTGCTGTGAAGCCGCTGGTTGCCTTGTTAAATGACCGGGATGGCCGCATAAGGTCACGTGCTGCTACAGCGCTGGGGGAGATCGGGGACGCTTGGGCTGTCGATCCACTAATTGCTCTGCTCGATGACCAAGAAAAAAACGTAAGGGTGGGGGTCATCACAGCTTTGGGGTGGATCGGGGAACCCTCAGCTATCAGGCCATTGGTTACCTTACTACATGACCCGGATAGCTTCATAAGACGGTTTACCGTCGAAGCGTTAGGAAGGATTGGAGATCCCTCAGCTGTCAGGCCACTAGCCACCTTACTGCATGACCAAGATAAGGACGTAAGAGAGATCACCTTAAAAGTACTGGAGAAGATTGGCGACACTTCAGCTATTGAGCCATTAGTCGTTTTACTGAATGACAGGAATCACGATAGGCGGCACAGAGCCTTGGACGCCCTGGAGAAATTAGGCTGGCAGCCAACGGACGATACACAATGCATTCTTGTTAATATTACCCGTAACAGATGGGAAGAGATAGTCCACTATGGGGAAAGGGCCATTGAGTTACTAACTACGGTTTTGAACCGGTCGTGGGACGTTGAGCAGCGCGCAGTAGTAGAGACATTGCAAAAAATTGGGGGGGTACGAACCCACAATGCCTTAGCAAAATGGGATTCAAGTAGCTTAAGTAAGAACGGTAGTGGGGATCTATGTTTAGCTGCAGAGGTAGTGGGGAAGCTTGGGGATGTGTCAGCTATTGAGCCGTTGACCGCTTTATTGAACAACTGGAACCATAGTGTACGGAAGGCTGTCTTGGGCGCCTTGGAGAAATTAGGCTGGCAGCCTACAGACGATACACAACGCATTCTCGTTGACATTGCGCGTAGCAAGTGGGAAGCGGTAGTCCACTACGGAGAGAGAGCTGTAGAGCCATTGACTGTAGTCTTGAACCAGCGGAACTATGATGAACAGCGTGCAGTGGCAGAGGTTCTGCGAAAAATTGGTGGAATGCGGGCTCAAAACGCTTTGGCAAAGTGGCAAGAGAAACAGAATAGTAGGTGGTATACTTATGGGTCTCCGGACGCAGAGTACCATGACTGGCTTGGTAGCGACCAGAATAACAGACGTTAAGCACACATTACGTGACTCTCATCTTACGGGAAAAAATTGGGGCTGGAGCAGAGCAGATTTTTCGAGTATGTCCTGGAATGCAGAGTGGAAGAGGCAGTCGGTTGCCGCCCGGCGTTGATATGATTTGCATTGCAACTGATTGTGCCAAAAGCGCTTTTAATCAGATCTTTCGGAAAATAGGGGACGTTCTTGAATTAGTGGAATAACGTTGATGAGGGAAAAAGATAAAAACCTTGAAGAGCAGAAGATTCAGCAGCACCATCTTGCGCAGGAGGGGGAAAGCAGTGCTGCGCAGAGGAAGGCCGCCTAACTTTTTGCTGCAACCCGATTGCGTCCTGCTGCGCAGTTCGCAACGGTTGAGCAGGCTACGTTAGGCTCTGCTTTGCAAATGCTGTATAAGATGTTGTGTGAGCAAGTACGATAAACTTCTTTCTCGCATCCTGCGCGGCACGTCCGATGCGAACATCTCCTTTGAAGATTTACGCCATCTCCTGAAGCGTTTAGGGTTCGCCGAGCGCATTCGTGGAGATCATTACATCTTCACAAAGGAAGGTGTCGAGGAGATTTTGAATCTGCAGCCGAAGGGCCATCAAGCCAAACCCTATCAAGTGAAACAGGTGCGAGCGGCGATCGTGAAATATCGGCTGGCCGGAGGCAACGATGAAAAGTAGGTGGAAATACGAAATCATCCTCTATTGGAGCAACGAGGATCAAGCCTACATTGCGGAAGTCCCTGAGTTACCTGGTTGTGCAGCAGACGGCAAGACGTACAAAGAAGCCTTGACGAATGTCGAGGTGATCATTCAGGAGTGGATTGCAACCGCGAAGGAAGAGAAGCGTTCGATTCCTGAGCCGAAAGGGCGACTGCTGTACGCATAGGCTGAGCCTAACACGGCGCTGCACCGCATCGCCGCCCGGTGGCGGTTCCTGCTGAAGTGGGGGAA
>JBGPOI010000290.1:0-6536 GCA_041487975.1 Binatia bacterium
GGCTCGGTTTACGGCCGGTATGGCAGAGCACTTGCCCCTGCGCGAGCTGGCCCGTGTTATTCATCAGCGCACGGACGGCAATCCGCTCTTTATGGTCAACGTGGTGGACTATCTGGTGACGCAAGGCTTGCTTGTCCAGCGCAATGAGCGTTGGCATCTCGAAGGGGACTTGGAAAAAATTCAGATCGAGGTACCGGCGAGCATCCAGCAGATGATCGAAACGCAGATCGATCGACTCAGTCCGGAGGAGCAGCGCGTGTTGGAGGTCGCCAGCGTAGCGGGGGCGGAGTTCTCCGCGGCGACGGTGGCGGCAGGTTTAGAGGCAGAGGTAATGGAGGTGGAAGAACTGTGCGAAGGGCTCGCCCGCCACGCGCAATTTCTGCGAGCGCGAGGAGTCAGCGAGTGGCCGGACGGCACGGTAGCGGCGCACTACGAGTTCATTCACTCGTTGTATCAACAGGCCTGGTATGAGCGGGTGACGGCCGGCCGCCGGTTGCGACTGCATCGCCGGATTGGCGAGCGTGAGGAGGCCGCGTATGGTTCTCGTGCGAGCGAGGTTGCGGCGGAACTAGCCGTTCACTTCGAGTGCGGACGGGACTTCAGCCGCGCGATACAGTATCGCCGGCAGGCGGCCAAAAATGCGCTGCAACGCTGCGCCTATCGCGAAGCAAATAGTCACCTCACCAAGGGGCTGGAATTACTCAAGGCCTTGCCCGACACGCCTGAGCGTCTCCAGCAGGAGATCTCCTTACAAATCTCTTTGGGGTTATCGCTAGTGGCCACGAAAGGGTATGCAGCCCCGGAAGTGGAAAGAAGCTATACCCGTGCCTTAGAGCTCTGCCGACAGGTGGAAGCGACTCCGCAACTGGTCTGGGCATTGTGGGGACTGCAGGGGTTTTATTACGTGCGGGCGGAATTGCAGACGGCACGAGCGTTGGGGGAGCAGATTTTTGTACTGGTTCAGCGCATGCAAGATCCAGGACTCCTCGGGGTCGCTCACTCAGTAATGGGGGCGACTTTGTCCACTTTGGGAGAGCCGCTCCTCGCCCGAGCGCACTTGGAAAAGGGGATTGCTCTGGGCAACTTTGAGACACACGCGCGCTTTCGCGCGCTTTGCCTCGCTTTTTCCGCCCGGGTGTTATGGACGCTCGGCTACCCGGACCAGGCCCGGCAGAGGAGCCAGGAGGCGCTCGCCCTTGCCCGTGAGCTGGCGCACCCCCTTACCTCAGTCGTCACCGCCTGCATTGCGGCTTTGCTCCATATCGTCCGCGGGGAAGTACACGCAGTGCAGGAGCGGGCAGAAGAGGTCATGGCGCTCTCGGTCGAACGGGGGTTTATCCACTGGGAAGCGCAGGCCATCGCCTTGCGGGGATGGGCGCTCGCTCAACAAGGGCGAGGCGAGGAGAGCGTTGCCCAGATACGCCAGGGTCTGGCCGCCTACCAACAGACGGGGGCGCAGTTAGCCGGGCCACTGCTCCTTGGCTTGTTAGCTGAGACGTATAGAAATACGGGACGTCCAGAAGAAGGACTGACGGTAGCGACTGAAGCGTTAGCCCTTGCCCAGCACACTAGGCAGAGTTCACAAGAAGCATGGCTCTTGCGACTTAAGGGAGAATTGCTCCTCCAAGCCAAAGTCCAAAATCCCAAGTCCAAGGGCTCCGACCTCCGCCCCTTGGCCTCCAACCTGCAAGCCGAAGCGGAGGAGTGTTTTCAGCAGGCTCTCGACATCGCTCGCAGCCAGAGCGCAAAGTCGTTAGAGTTGCGGACGGTGATGGACTTGAGTCGGCTGTGGCAACAGCAGGGCAAGAAAGCCGAAGCCCGAAAGCTGCTGGCAGAGATCTATGGCTGGTTTACTGAAGGGTTTGACACGCCCGACCTACTGGCGGCCCGGGTGTTGCTGCAAGAATTGGGCGGTTAAGGCGCCTCGCCCTTGACCGATGCCCTACAATCGTATCAGCTCCCGCGGCAGCGAGATGAGCCGCTCGGCCCCACTCTCAGTGATGAGCATGCTCTCTTCGAACGCGACCGCGCCGAAGCCCAGCTCGTGGACTTCGAGGTCGATGTTCACGACCATGCCGGGCTCCAGGGTGAACGAATGCAGCCGACCGCCCCAGGCGCCGGGAATCTCGAGGTGCTCAAGTCCCAGGCCGTGGATGATGGCGAGGCGAAACTGACCTTGTCCGGCCTGGCGAATGGTGTCTACAGCGAGGGCGCGTAGGGTAGCGGTCGAGACCCCCGCCGCGAGTTTTTCGTAGGCCGCCAGTGCCCCCGTCCGCAGTGCCGACCAATAACGAGAGAGCTTGGCTGACGGTGCGCCGATCACGCAGGTGCGTTGCAGGTCGCCGAAATAGCCGCGGTAGGTGAGCATCGCGTCAAAGGCGATCGGCACCCCGGGCTGAATAGGATAGGAGATGCTGGAACGCAACGGACCTGCGCCCTTGGGGCCGGCGCCGCCGAGCATTGAGAACGGTCTCGCCTTCTGCGCCAACAAGCTCTGCCGCCAGGTCCGCGGCACCTCCGGCCACGGCGCGCCGGCTTGGGCGACGGCAATGGCGGCCTCAACGGCTCCTTGGTTGATGTTCGCCGCCCGGCGCATCAGGCTCAACTCGTCGGCACTCTTCACCATGCGGATACGGACCAGTAGCTCTGCCGCATCTACTGGTTGCAGATTTTTCAGCACCGCCTGCACCGCCTGCCCGAAGCGGACGTCATCAAACCCGACGCGGGCGCTCGACAAACCCATGCGCCGCAGCGCCCGGGCGACCGCCCGCACACTCCCGGCCGAGCCGTTGGCGGTGATCGCCTCGGAGAGGAGGAGGTTGATCTTACTGTCCGCTTCATCGAGCGGCTCGTCCACCGACGTGTCAAACACGGCAAGCAACTCATTGTCAAACGAAAAGTGATACGCCTGCACCGGCATCCAGCTTGGTCGCTCGACGAACAGGGAGAGTTCAAGGTCAGGTAGGATCAGCGCTGGCTCGGTGCCGGGGTCGTGCGGCAGGATAGCCGCGGCAGTCCAGGGGACGTCCTTGGGCTCGGCGGCATCGTAGTCGCTGAGGTAGTACACATTGGGCGGCGTGACGGCGACGAGGGCGTCCACATTGTGTTCCTGCATCAACCCCAGGGCGCGATCTTTGTTCAGCAGCATGCAATCTCTCCTTCTCGCAAGGTAGGGAGGTTATAGCCTACGACCTCTAGAACGGGCAAGGGAAAGGAGATAAATAGTGAAAAAGAGCAACGGTATCGGGCAATGGGGGAGGATTAGGGGTGAGTTTTGCTGCTCAAAAAAAGGTAGAAGCGACGTATTGGAATGGGGAGTGAGAGAATAGAAGGAAAAGGAAGAGGCTATGCCGGCATTGCCCAAAGAAGTGGAAGCCCGCCTCACCGATGGCCTGCGACAAAAGCAAGGAGGACTGTGTTATGAGCCGCTCTTTTCCCGATGATCCGTTTCTCCGCGATAATTACGCGCCCTGGCCGATGGAGGGCGAAATCCATGACCTGATGGTGGAAGGGGAAATTCCCCGCGAGCTAGACGGCACCCTCTACCGCAACGGTCCCAATCCGCAATTTGCGCCGCGTGGGCGCTATCACTGGTTCGATGGCGACGGCATGATCCACGCCTTCACTATCCGTGACGGCAAAGCGAGCTACCGTAATCGCTGGGTGCGCACCCAGCGTTTCACCATGGAACGCGAAGCCGGAGAAGCCCTCTTCGGCGGCCTCAACGACATGACCGCCACCGACCCGCGTGCCGAAGGCATTTTCCCCAACGCCGCCAACACCAACATTATCGTGCACGCCGGAAAGCTGCTGGCGCTGTGGGAAGCCGGTCCGCCACACGAGCTTGATCCCCGTACTCTTGACACCATTGGTCCCTATGACTTTGGCGGGAAACTGCTCGGCCCCATGACCGCCCACCCCAAGATCGATCCCGAGACTGGCGAGATGCTCTTCTTCGGTTACAGTCCGTTCCCGCCTTACCTGCGCTACTACGTTGCCGCGGCTGACGGCAAACTGACGCGCAGCGAAGAGATCGACGTGCCGGTGCCGACTATGATGCACGACTTTATCACCACGCGAGAGCATGTCATCTTCATGGTCTTCCCGGCGACGTTTCGTTTTGAGAACTTTGCGTCGGGTACTCCGATCCGCTGGGAACCTGAACTGGGCAGCAAAATCGGCGTTATGCCGCGCAACGGCGGGAATGCGGATGTGGTCTGGTTCGCGACCGATCCCTGCTACGTCTTCCATTCCATGAATGCCTACAGCGAGAACGGGCAGGTAATGGCGGATGTCTGCCGTTTTGACCGGCTCCCGCTCTTCGACGGTGTCGAGGCTGAGGGGTTCGAGAAAGGACCCTCGGCGAAACTGACGCGCTGGACGCTTGATCTCACTAAAAGTTCTATGAAAGAAGAGCCGCTCGATGACCTGACGACCGAGTTTCCGCGCCTCGACGAACGCTACACCGGCCTGCGCTATCGCCATGGCTACACCGGCGGCCGTATCGGCTCGCCCAGCGCTGCCGGCGTCTTTAACGCCATTTTCCATTACGACCACCAGACCGGCAGGAGGCGCATGCACGATCTCGGCTCTACCAGCTTTACTTCCGAGCCTCTCTTCGTGCCGCGTGCGCTCCAAGCCTCTGAAGGGGAGGGGTTCCTGTTGGCGGTGGTCTACCGCCATGAAGAGCAACGTAGCGACCTCCTGATCCTCGATGCGGAGAACGTCGAGAACAAGCCGCTCGCGACGGTGAAGCTACCGCACCGTGTGCCGTACGGCTTCCACGGCAACTGGGGGCAGGGGCTTTAAGGGTAGCGGGCAGGGGCGCACCGCGGTGCGCCCCTACTACGTAAGGTTACCCCTACGATTCGCGCTCCTTCCGGCGCGCGCGGAAGCTCAGCTTGATCGGCGTGCCCACTAGCTCGAACGTTTCGCGCAACTGGTTCTCCAAATACCTGGCATACGCTGTCGGGATCCCCTCCGGCACGCTGGTGAAAATCGCAATCAGCGGCGGTTTGCGCGAGACCTGGGTGGCGTAGAACAACTTCGGCGGTTTGCCCTTATAACTCGGCGGTGGATGTCGTCTCGTCCATTCCTGGAGATAGCGGTTCAACAACGCGGTCGGGATCTCGACGGCATGCGCTCGCGCCACCCGCTCGACCATCGGTAAGAGCGTGTTGAGGCGTGAACCGGTGAGCGCTGACAGGAAAACCACGGGCAGCGGCAGCGTAACGGGAAACGAGTGGTGCAAATCGTCTAGGTAACGTGTCCGGTTCCTGCGCTCGGGCGGCGCTGCGTCCCACTTGTTCACCACCAAGACTAACCCACGTCCGCGCTCCCAGGCATACTGCGCGAGACGTGAGTCCTGGTCGGTCATTCCCTCCACCGCGTCGATGACCAGCACGCCGATCTCGGTCCGTTCGAGGGCCCTCAGGGCGATCAGGACGCTGGCGTGCTCGATGTATTCATGGATGCGAGTGCGCCGGCGAGCGCCGGCGGTATCGACCAGCCGGATGGGTTTGCCCTGCCACTCGATAAGACTGTCCACGGCGTCCCGCGTTGTTCCTGGCGTGGCATCGACGATCGAACGCTCGAAGCCGACCAGCCGGTTGAGTAGGGAAGACTTGCCCACGTTGGGACGGCCGACGATAGCAACTCGCAACGCGGCCGTTGTTGCGGGGGGAGCAGCGGAATCGTGCACGGCTCTTTCCTCCTCACTTTCTGTCTGAGGAAAGGCGTCGATAATCGCATCCATTAAGTCCGTGACACCGCGGCTGTGGGCAGCGGAGATGGGGAAGAGAGTCTCAACTCCGAGTGAGAAAAAATCGGCCGTGACGGCTTCTTGCTTGTCCCCGTCGATTTTGTTGACGGCAAAGAACACCGGCTTGCCACTGCGCCGCAGCAGATCCACTGCCTCGGCATCAGCCGGGTTCACTCCCTCGCGACCGTCAAAGAGAAAAATCACCAGGTCGGCTTCGTCGATCGCGAGTCGGGTCTGCTCTTGAACCTGGCCCACGACCCCCTCTCTCTCACGCAAATCAATGCCACCGGTATCGACTAATACGAAAGGGAGGTCTCGCCATTTCGCTTGGGCAAAATTGCGGTCGCGGGTGACGCCTGGGGTATCATCCACCACCGCTCTGCGTTGACGGATCAGGCGATTGAACAGGGTCGATTTGCCGGCATTCGGCCGACCGACGATGGCAACCACCGGCAGGTGGTCAGTGGTGGCAGGAACAACGGGCATGTCGATTGTGGTTTGTGTCATAGCTGCTGGAGAATCCGCAGTCACCCTTCGACAAGCTCAGGATGACCGGGTCAAGAGGTTATAGTTCGGGTCCGTTCGTGCTAAAAGCGTGTCTGAAAACCGGAGAGTCAGTGTCGTTGCGAGGAGCCGCAGGCGACGAAGCAATCTCTTTTCCCAAACAAAGATTGCTTCGCTCCGCTCGCAATGACTCGGTCTCCTGAGTTTGCAGACACGCGCTAAGCCTGTCGAAACATGTTCCGGCTTCTTCTCTCTTATATCTGCTTTCCCC
>JBGPOI010000291.1:0-6520 GCA_041487975.1 Binatia bacterium
GACGACCACGCTCGCTGGCCTACCAACGCCAGACACTGGTCGGTTATCTCCGTGCGAAAGTCTCCATAGCATGGTGTCACATCGATAGCGTTGCCGTTCTCGTCAAACGTCGTGCGCAGGTTCTTTCCGTTGATCGCCGGCGTGTCTTCCTCGATAGCGCGGACGTAATAGACCGAGTCGCGAGAGAAGTCGGAATCACTAAATTCCGCCGAGCAGCCCGCCGGGTTTGGCGTGCACTTGAAGACCTGCCACTTGTCCTCGATCAGGTCTTTGACCGGCTCGCCCTTGCGCATCTGCGGACGGATGCGCACGACCTCGATGCGGTCGATGCGGTAGCGCTCATCCGACGGGTGATAGCACTCGCCGGTCGCGAGTTTCGCCAGCCGCTTCTCGGACAGGGCTTGTTTGACATAGTCCGGGCAGCCGGGGA
Source organism: Binatia bacterium (assembly GCA_041487975.1). Classification (GTDB taxonomy): domain Bacteria; phylum Desulfobacterota; class Binatia; order Bin18; family Bin18; genus JACQEL01. The sequence continues at coordinate 431 of JBGPOI010000291.1, forward strand.
GCTGCTTGAAGGAACCAACGGCGCGCACCCGGAATTTCGGGGCCTGCTTCATGACGGTCTCCCCGCCCATGGGAATGACCGTGTCCTGGCCGTTCGTATCCTTGCCGTTCAACAGATCAAACCACAGCAGGATGCGGGGGCCGCTGGTGCCGTACACTTCCTTGCGCTTCAGCGCCTCCCAGATCTCCTCCCGGCTGCGTCCCGTGGCCATGCACCCCGACAAGGCCACCCAGGGTCAAGAAGGAAGACGCGCGCTCGGTTTCCAATATGCCAAAGCCTCCCCGGCCAAGCGATGCGTTCGCTAAGGGCACCGACTGGGGGGTGGGATACTTCTTCACGCCGTGCATGAGTTTATACCAATAGCCGTTGCGCTCGCCGAAAGCCTCGGTGGCCTGACGCCGGTCATACTGTTTGAATCCGGTGCCGGGGCGGGCAGTATGATTGTCACTCGAAGAGATAAATCCCCACTTGTAGCGCAGCGGCTCCTTGGCATCGTCGAAGTTGCGGATCGCCAGGCCATACTGCACCGACTTCAGCGGCCGGTAGTTGAACGCCGGCAGAAACATGTCGCGCGCCTGTCCCGCATCGAGCCAGTCCTCGGCCTCCGTGCCGGGCACCGTCAACCAACCGGTGACGCCGTCCACCTGGACATAATTCTGACGGGCCGCGGTAGCACGCTTATCGCACTCAGCGTCATCCAGCCCAGTGGCCTTGCAGCGTTTGCGGATGATCTCGCCTGCTTGCCAGCAACTCGGCAAGTAATTGGCCTGCGGCGCGGGGCAGGCAAGCTTGCCGTCCGCATCAAAGATGCGGGGGCGGAAGTCCCGGTAGTTCTCCGAGTTGCCGTGCCCGGAATAGACCTCGATAAGGCTCATTTTTTCTGGGTCGTGGTCTTTCTTCACCAATTGGAGGTCCCAAGAGGAATCGGGCGGTGTGTAGAGACCCCAGGTGCTCCCGTGCGGAATCACCATGGTATCGAAGCCCCATTCATCGAGTTTCTTGAATAACTCACCAGGGGTGGCCGCAGTCTCGAAACAGTCTGTGGGCAGCTCCCGGGTGTTGACACCCTCCTTACAGTTGGGCGTGGCGCCCATATCGTCGGCGAACTTGTTGAAGGCCTCGTAGTAGGAACGATTCGTGGAGTCAGATGTCCTTGATCTTCGGGTTGATCCGCCCGACCGCTCCGCGCAGGCCCGCGGCTTCTCCAGCGGCAGCGATGGGGCGCGAGGGAATCTTGTCCGGCTCGGTGTCGCGGAAAAAGACGTTGTGGTGGCCGTAATGATCCTTGGCCGTGGCCCCCATCTGCGTCCACTCCCAGCCGACGAACGCGACGAGGTCAGGGTTCTTGGGGTCACCCGACACGGCGTTGCACTGGCGGATGGCCTTGACCGAGTCCTGCCAGTGCTGCGGGGTGTAGGCCTCTGCATGGTCGGTAATCCAGTAAAAATCCAACTGCGAGATATAGCGCGCATAGTCGCAGGCGTCGGCAGGTGGAAACGCCCCGCGCGAGCCGTTCATCAGTGGCAGCGTAAAGAGGAAGGCGTCCGACGAATACGTCGAATGCACGTGCATGTCCCCGAACAGGATCTGCTTGGGCTCGTCGATCCCCAATTTGGTCTTGGCCTGGTGCTATCGCTCGGCCCGCGCATCTATCTCCGATTGCGGGGTCCGGGTCTGGCCGACCTTTCCGGGGTCGAAGGGGTCCCCCTGCCAATAGCCTTGCGGATCGGGGATGTAGCCTGGGCGCAGGCGATCGGTGGACGCCTCTTCCGCCGACCTGCCCACCCCGGCGGACAACGTCATCAGCAAACCGGAGCAGACAGCGGCTGCTGTCACCGCAAGGTTTCGCTTCCCCATGATGATTCCCTCCTTTTCGCTTACATAGTGATACCTGTCACAGCCCATCACTAGAGCGGTTTTCATTTGAGCGAGGAGACATACCGTTTTCTCAGTCGTAGGCCGGGATAAGGCCGCAGGCCGTTCCCGGCGTGCTCGGCCATGCCGGAAACGCTCCGCTTATTCCGGCCTACCTTCTTTCTCTCTTCATTCAAGTGCAAACCGCTGTAGTAGTCTTTCAACGATGAATTCCGGAGCCTGTAGTGACGACTTCAGTCGTCGTGGCTGCCTAATCAGCGACTAAAGTCGCTACTACAAGCTCGAATCTCATAACCGCATTCAGCCGGGAGCCTGCGGTGACCGCACGATCGTGGCCTTCTGGCGGAGGTCATCGAGATAGTGTTGCAAGGCTTCGTCCCGCCCGCGGCGAAAGTACTCTGCTTTCACTTCCTCCCTGACAGTTTGATAAGGCTGGACCTGCTCCGGTTGTCGCTCCACGAGACGCAAGATGTGGTAACCCGAAGGTGACCGCAAGGGGGGAGAGATGTCGCCGACCTGCATGGCCAGGGCCGCGCTGGTCAGCGTCGGGCCAAGGTCGCGGCGTAGGACGTTCGGCGGCAAGAGAGCATCGGGGATGGGGACAGGGTCTTCAGCGCCATACCGTTCATGAGCTTCCGGGAAACTCATGCCCCGGGCGAGAGCGGTGGACGCTTGCTCCGCCCGGGTGAGCGCTGTGGTAAGGTCGCCGTCGCCACTACAATATATTTGCTGCACGTGGACACGAGCTGGAACGGTGAAGACAGCTTTATGGGATATGTAGAAAGTGTGCAGTTCTTCTTTGCTGGGTTCTTTCGCCAGGACATCTGCGACGGTGGCATCGATCATCGCCCCGGCGATCGCTTTGCGCACGGTGAGGTCGGAATCGAGCAGCCCGATCTCCACCCCACGCTGAATCAGCAGCTCTTGGTCGATGAGCTGTTGCAACACCGCTAGGCGCTCTGCGTGGGTCGCTACACTGTGGCTGTCACCAGTCCGCCGCCCAAGGGCAAAGTCTAAATCTTGTGAGGTAATGGCTTTGCCATTGACCCGAGCAACAACATTCCCCGAGAAGTCACTGGCAGTGGGAACGAGTGCTCCAGCCGCGGCTAGCAGGATGCCGACCGCCGCTCCCGTGCCCAGTATGATATATGCGTACCGTTTCGTTCGCGAGCGACAAGCTATTGTCATCATCGTCGCTCATCCCTTACCTCTAAACGGGCGGGCTCACTCCCTGTCAATATGCGCTCTCGCCAGATCAGCGCGCAAGGTCCGGCCGGCCAGGAAGTAATGAAGTGCCGCCCAGAGATTGACGAATGACAGGCACAGCAAGGCATACCGCAGGGACTCGGCACCGTAGCGAGCGTGCAGCGCGTCACTGATGATGCCCACGGTTTGGGGTCCGAGCCCTAAGCCAATAATGTTGAGAATGAAGAGCAAAACGGCCGAGGCTACTGAGCGCATGCGCACGGCCACAAGGCCCTGGTTCATGGCGAAACTGGGACCGATATACATGCCCCCAAGCAGCGCCGGAATGACGAAATACGTCAGCGCCAACGTCGTACTTTTTGTCAGATAGAAGGCAAACGAAAAAGGCATGGCCACCAGGATCACCGTTCCCACCAGCCACACATTCCAGCGTATATCGCGCCGAGCCAGGCGGTCCGCGAGAACACCACCACTATAAGTACCGATCCCGCCAATGATGCCAAGAAAGAAGGCGAGGGTCGTGCCGATCTGACCGCTACCCATCCCATGCGAGCGCACGAGAAAGGTCGGCAGCCAGAGGACTACGCCGTAGCCGACAAAAGACGTGAGGGTTGTGCCCGCGATCAGATGGCGTAACGAAGGGGTTGACCATACGAAACGAAACACGGTCGCGAGCCCCGGAGCCTCCTGTCGAGCCGACTGCAAGCCTTCGGCATAGCCGCGGGGCGGCTCGCGCAGCGTGGACCACACCACCACGGCTAATACGAGGCCCGGCGCACCGACGGTATAGAACGCCGCCCGCCAGCAGTACCATTGGTTAATCCAACCGCCGACGAGAAAGCCGATCAACAAGCCGAGATTGACGCCCAGCGCGAAAATCCCCATAGCCGTTGCGCGTTCGGCTGGCGGATACATATCGGCGATTATGGAATGAGACGGTGGGCTCGATCCCGCCTCACCCACGCCGACCCCGGTCCGGGCCAGGGCCAGTTGCCAGAAATTCGCCGCCATCCCGCACAGGGCAGTCATGCCGCTCCAGGTAGCCAGGGCTAGGGCAATGATATTCCGCCGATTACCGCGATCCGCCCACATGGAGATGGGAATGCCGAGCGTCGCATAGAAAATGGCAAAGGCGATGCCTGACAAGAACCCCAGTTGCGTATCCGACAGCGCCAGCTCGTGTTTGATCGGCTCCAAAAGAATAGCGAGAATCTGGCGATCGACATGGCTTGAAGTATAAACCAGCACAAGGATGAGCAGCGCATACCGCCGGTACTCTGGTGTGAGTATTTCCGTCGCGGTCGCGGTTGGAGCGGTCTCAGCGCTGCCCCGTGCTGGTTGCGTCACGAATTGGCTCTCCCTTGTCACTTCGTGTCACGCCCAAGACCTCTCCCCAGTGAACGCGGCGCTCGGCATTGTCACGAAGAAGAAAACGCTGACGATCGCTCCCCACCGCCGCGCTTCCGCACCTGTACCTGAGTCACGAGAGAAACACTAGGCCGGGTTGGACACCGCGCTTGGGACGAGAGCGAGGTGTCTCTGTTTGGCCCGTCAGAGAGCGAGCGAAAGGCTCCTACGCCTGTGGAACTGGCGCGGTCGGATCGATCAACCCCAGGCGCTTGAGTTCAGCCCAGAAATCGGCCGGAATCTGCTGTTGGAAATAAGTGAGATTTGCGTGCAGTTCCGCAACCGAACGCGCGCCGGGAATAATCGAGGTTACCGCTGGATGCCCAAAGGGGAATTGCAGGGCGGCTGCCTGCAAAGTGACTCCATGTCGTGCGCAGACCTCTTCAATCTGGCGCACCCAAGCCAGCATACGTGGCGGAGCCGGTTGATAGTTGTAGTACGCGCCTTCGACCGCGCCCGTCGCCAAGATCCCCGAGTTGTACGGCCCACCGATGATGACACTGATTTTCTTTTGCTCACACAGCGGCAAGAACTTGTTCATCGGTTCCTGCTCCAGCAGGGTATAGCGCCCGGCCAGCAGGAAACAGTCAAAGTCGCCGGCCTGGGCAAAATCATACAGCATCTGCCACTGGTTCATGCCGAGACCGATGGCTTTGACCACATCCTGGCGACGCAGGTCATCGAGAATGGGATACGCCTCCTTCATCGCTTGGTCGAAATGACTGACCTCATACGGGCCGCGACCAGGCTGGATACTGACCGCTTCATCAGGATCGTGCATCAACAGGATATCAATGCGATCGGTGTTCAGGCGTTTCAGGCTTTCTTCAATTGACCGCAAGATAGCATCGCGCGAGTAATCCATGACTCCACGAAAGGGCAACGCCTTGGCAAAAATGTCGATAGCTTGCGGCTGACCAGGCTCAAGCGGAACCAACGCCCAGCCTACCTTGGTTGAGATCACTACCTGGTCGCGCGGGTAGCGGGCAATCCCCTTGCCCAAGCGCATTTCACTCAGTCCATAGCCATAGAGCGGCGCGGTATCGAAATAGCGCATGCCGGCTTGATAGGCGGCATCAATCGTATCGAGGGCGGCCTGTTCCTCCACCGCGCTGTAGATATTGCCCAGCGCCGTGCCGCCCAGCCCAAACTGGGTGACTTGCAGTGAGGTCTTGCCGATCTGTCGCAGTTGATTCGGTTTCATCTATCGCATCCTTCTAGAATTCAGACGATTCTCTTCGGAGTTGCACGGCCGCGCCTTCGGGACCGCCAGGACGCCGAGCGAAAGGACCAAGATCTTGCGTAATTGCAGATGCGGCGTGGGCATGAGGACATGCAGGCCGAGGAGATGTAATCGGTTCTCCGTCAATGATCTCCGCGATCAAGAGGTCAGAAACCTGGAGCAGATCTTCGTAAGTGGCTCTGCGCCGTGCCGGGGCCATGTTTGCGACCCTAGCATGGGCGTTGCTGCTGGGAAAGGAGTTTTGTAGCCCTTTGCTCTGACGCAAAGGAACCGCAAAGCAGCCGTGCACGATGGTCCGACCATCCGCGATGTCTTTGGGCATTTGGAGGACAAATAACGTGTCAGGGATTCTGTTCGAC
>JBGPOI010000292.1:0-6516 GCA_041487975.1 Binatia bacterium
CTGTTTCTACTTTTCGCTCTTCTTTCATCCCCCTATCTTGCTCTAAAATTCGCTTTACGGTACCTCAGTTTTCAGCGAAGCGTGGGTCCTCAGGCCGCTTGTAGCTTGCTTTTCGCCGGGAGGCAACGGATCTCTACCCGTTTGTTGAGAGCAACGGCAATCCGGTTGAGCATTGCTAGCGCATGCCCTTCATAGTCAGCCTCTTCAAGCTGGCGGATCACCGCTGCCGTCGTACCGGTGAGTTTGGCCAGTTGCCCGTGGGTCAACCCGGCCTTCGTGCGCAGAGCATAGATTTTACGGGCGATCTCATCATTCGCCCGTGCTTCTTCGAGCATAGCCAGACGTTCAGGGTGTCCTTCGTAATAAAGGCGGTGCAGGATTTCTACTGCATCGGTAGTGGGTTCTCGTTTCCTTAGCTTCGACATGTTCACAACCTCTCGTTGGTGTGGCGTTTCGGATCCTGGACAAAGTTTCTTTTCCTTTCCATCCTCTTCCTGATAAAAAACAACCCTGGTTCTGGGCAATCCTCCCTCCTCAGAGCTGATCGCTAATTGCCGATCGCTGAAAGCTGTTTCTCACTTCAGCCCCGCTTTGCGCAAGCCGTCAATAAAGCGCTCTAAGTCCGCTGGATCTTTGTAGGGAAGCCTCTGCCACATAGACTCCAGAGAGTAATTAGGATTGAGCCGTAGGGCTTCTGCCATCTCAGCCCGGGCCTCCTCCAGCCGACCTAACTCCGCGTAGCACGCAGCCAGGGTAATGTGGGCAGCCCCAAAATTGGGGTTGAGGGTGAGGACTTTCTTCAAGGGGGCAAGCGCCTCTTCATACCGCTCCGCCACGCGATAGGCATTGCCTAACTGTAATAAGTCATTGGGTGGATACCGAGGATTAAGGCGCATCCCCCTCTCGATCACCCCAATACTTTCTTCCGGCCGCCCGGCAAAGGTCAGAATATTCCCCAGATTCCAATAGCCGTCGGCATCGTTGGGATCGAGGGCGAGGGCCCGCTCGGCCTCGACGATGGCCTGCTCATACTGCTTTTGCCACACATAGACCCGGCCCAAGAGCTGGTGGGACCCAGGCAGAGAGTCATCGAGGGCCACAGCCCGTTGTGCTAGTGCAAAGGCCCGCTCCAGCGATTGCGCGCGGTTGGGATTCCATTGAAAGAACCAATCGAGAAAGTAGGTCCACCCCAGCCCCGCATACGCCGCCGCATACTGGGGGTCCAACGCAATGGCTTTCTCATACAGCTGCCGTGCCTGCGCATTCAGCTCTTGCTTCGTCTCGTAAAAGCCGCGCCACCGAGCCTCCATCCCGCGCAAGTAAAAGTCATACGCTTCCAGGTTGTTCGTGGGCGCGCGCTGGAAGCGCTCCTGCTCGTCTGGCGTCAATTTCACTTTCAGTGCCGTCACGATCTTCTGCCGGATCTCATCTTGCAAGGCAAAGATTTCGGTGAGCGGCCGGTCGTAACGCTCGCTCCACAGATGTTGATCCTGGGTGGCGTCGATCAACTGTGCCGTGATCCGTACCTGGTCCCCGACTTTACGCACGCTTCCTTCCACCACATACCGCACGCCGAGTTCCCGGCTCACCTCTGGCAGCTTGACGGCTTTGCCTTTGTAGGTAAAGGCCGAGTTGCGGGAGATGACAAACAGACTGGAGATCTGTGAGAGATCGGAGGTCAAGTCCTCGGTGAGGCCGTCGCTGAAATATTCTTGCTTGGGGTCTTCACTCATGTTGACAAACGGCAGCACGACGATGGAGGGCTTGTCGGGCAGCGGCAGCAACGGAGGCGGCGCCTCCTGAGTAATGAGTGCCGAGTGATGAGTGATGAGTGCCGGAAGGGAAGGAGACACAAGAGGGATGACCGCCCCGGCTATAAGCAGCAGTCCGCTCAGCAAGAGCAGCGCCCGCATCGTCGGGTGGGCACCGCCCACCGTGCTGATCTTCAACCATTGCACGCGCAGGACCTGACGCAACCCGGTAGGTGGTTCTGACAGCAGGAGATAGACCGGCTCGCGCTGAGCAATGTTTTTCAGCCTCGGCCGTCCTAATGACACCACCGTGCCCAAAGCCAGCTTCTTCTCCACCTCCCGGTAGACGGCATGCGAGATACAGATGGTGTCCGGCTCGGCTAAGGCTTGCAGCCGGGACGCGACGTTCACGCCGTCGCCAAAGACATCGCCCTCGCGTTGCACGATATCGCCCAGGTGGATGCCGATGCGGACATGAATCTGCTCGGCTTGCTCTTTCTCGGCATTGTGCGCCCGGAATTGGGTGTGAATCTGCTGGGCGCACTGCACGGCATTGACCACCGAGGGGAAATCCACCAGGAAAGCATCGCCCACCGTTTTGATAACCGTGCCTTTGTGTACTGCCACGGCCTGCTCGATAATCTGATTGTGTGCGGCCAGCAACCGCAGCGTGCGAGCTTCATCGCTGCCCATCTGGCGGCTAAAGCCCACGATGTCGGTAAACATGATAGCGGCCAGGCGGCGGGTCTCGGCCTGAGCACTGCTGCCGGGGTCTTCTAGCATGAAGGTGATTATCCGGGAATCTCCTCCCGCTTGTCAAATGATGCAGGAAGTAAGCAGTGAGTCAATTTCATACATGGCTGTAGGGGCAACTCCCACTGCGTAGTCATGGCCTATATGTGGTAGGGGCTTGATTTATCAAGCCCTTGCGTGGGTCCGATGAATCGGACCCCTACATGTTCCCCAACTGCGTCGAGTTCATTGCTACGGTGAAAGCCGACAGGTAGATTCTTGTCATGAGGATCTACCTCGAAGCGGGGATGGTGGCATGAAGCTTCCGAAGCTAGCGAGCATGCGTGTCCTAAGAAAGATTTTCCTGTGGACCCTGGGTTGCCTGGTGGTTTTCACCCTCATCGGGTTCCTGGTGGTGCCTCTGGTGCTCAAATCGGTCTTGACCAGCCAACTGACGGCGAAACTGCACCGTGAGGTCACGATTCAGGCAATCTGGTTCAACCCGTTTATGCTCTCTCTGGAGGTCAACGGCTTCTCCATCAAGGACCGCGAGGGGGACGAACCGTTCGTGTCATTCAAAGAGCTTGCCCTGAATTTTCAGGCCGTGTCGGTGTTCAAGGAAGGGCCGGTCCTCCGTGATATCCTGCTCAGAGCGCCGCATGTGACGATTACTCGCCATGACGACCTGACGTATAACTTTTCCGATCTCTTGCAGGAGTTCGCGGCAAAACCGGCGCCTGACGCCGCACCGCCACCCGAGGCAAAGCCCTTCCACTATTCGCTCAACAACATCCGCATTGAAGACGGTAACATCGATTTTCAAGACCGTCCGAAGCATGCTCAGCACGCCGTTCGCGATATCAACCTCGGCATCCCGTTTCTGTCGAATCTGTCGTACGAGGTGAATCTCTATGTCCAGCCAACGTTCGCGGCGAAGGTCAACGGGACGCCGATCGTGCTGACTGGCAAGACCAAGCCGTTCAGCGACCCGCGCGAGGCGGTGCTGGAGGTGGACGTCAGCAACGTCGAAATTCCTAAGTATGTAGAATACATTCCGGTCGAACTGAGATTTAAGATTCCCTCCGGCAGCTTGGACGCCAAAGTCTCCCTGTCGTTCACTCAATATAAAGACAAGCCGCTGGCGTTGATCGTAGCCGGGAAGGTAGCACTAAACAAACTATCGGTGATGGATATAAATGACCGGTCGGTGTTGGACCTCCCGTTGCTGGACGTTGCCATTGATTCGCTCGATGTCTTTGCCAAGAAAGTGAGCCTAGGAACGGTCCTCGTGCAATCGCCGGAAGTTCACTTGTGGCGAGACAAAGGTGGCATCCTAAACGTGACGACGCTGGCCCCGGCACCGCAGGGCGCGAACGGCGCAGCAGAAAACAAGCCCCAGAGTGACCAGGTAGAGGAGACTCCGGCGAGTATCGAGGTCGCCGAGATGCGGCTGGCCGACGGAAAAGTCACCTTCGTGGATGAGTCGCTGGAGAAACCCTTCCAAACCACCGTGGAAGCCGTCAACGTGCTGGTGCAGCATTTCAGCAATGCCCCAACGAAACCGTCGGCGGTTGAAGTATCCTTGACGACCGATGCGGGCGAGAGCCTGAAACATACTGGCGATCTCACCCTTGAGCCCTTCGCCGTCGAAGGGACGGTTGAACTGCACCGGCTGCCAGTGAACCGCTATGCGCCGTATTACGGCAAGAACTTTTTGTTTGATATCGAAGACGCCGTCCTCGATCTCGCGACCCGCTATAAGTATGCGCAAGGCGCAGGCGGCGGGCAAACCACGCTTTCCGGACTAGCGGCAACGCTGAGTTCGGTGCGGCTGAAAAAGAAGGGAGAGAAGGATGAGTTCCTCAAGGTTCCGCTGCTCGCGATCAAGGATACCGATATCGACCTGAAGAAGCAGACGCTGGTGGTCGGAGAGGTGTCCAGCCAAAAGGGAGCGGTTGTCGTGAAACGAGAGAGAGATGGTACGGTGAACCTGGGAACGCTGTTGCCTCCGACTCCGACGACAGGGGAAAAGGCAGCCTCCCCCCGTACACACCCGGTGAAAGAGGTGTCATCCCCTCCCTGGCTGGTCATGCTGAAGAAGATCGCGGTGGAAGGATATGCCGTGCGAGTGGAGGACCGAGTGCCGGCGCAGCCCGCGACGCTGGTCGCTGATCCAGTGAGCCTTACTGCCGAAAATTTCTCCACGGCAAAAAGCAGTCAGGGAAAAGCGACGCTGCGCCTTACCCTGAACAAGACCGGTACGCTCGCCGTGGAGGGGCCGCTCGCGGTGAGTCCACTCTCCGCGGCTCTCAAGGTGGAGGTCAAAGGGATCGACCTCATCCCGCTACAGCCGTATTTTACCGACAAAGTAAAAATCACTGTCACCAGCGGTGCGGTGTCGGCAAGCGGCAATTTGACGCTGCAAGCAACCCCGGAAAACGACATCAAGGCCGCGTTTACCGGCCAGGCGTCCGTATCAAAGTTCGCTTCTGTCGATAAGGCGAAAGCGGAGGATTTTTTGCAGTGGAAATCCCTCTACCTGAGCGGGGTGAATGTGGGGAACAATCCGTTCCACGTCGCGATCAACGAAGTCGCCCTGACGGACTTTTACTCCCGGTTGATCCTTAACCCCGATACAACTCTGAACGTCCAGGGAATCGTGGCAAGCGGACCGCAAGCGCCGGCAAAGGTCGAGGCCAAGGAAAGCGCGAGCAATACCGCGCTGGCGCAAAAACCGGAAGAGACAAAGCCCATCAAGATCGACAAGGTCACCCTGCAAGGCGGGAACATCAATTTCTCTGACCGCTTCATTAAGCCGAACTACTCGGCGAAGCTCGTCCAGGTCGGCGGGAGGATTTCCGGTCTTTCGTCTGAGCAGGGCAAACAGGCGGATGTTGCCCTGCGCGGCAGGCTGGACAACTCTGCTCCGCTGGAAATCACCGGCAAGATCAATCCGTTTAGCAAAGACCTCTATGTGGATCTGACGGTCGATTTCAAAGATATTGACCTCAGTCCCATGACGCCGTACGCCGGGAAGTACGCCGGCTACGCGATCGAGAAAGGCAAGTTGTCGCTGAGCCTCAAATACCTCATTGAGAACCGCAAACTCAGCGGGCAGAATAAGGTCTTCCTCGACCAGTTCACTCTTGGTGATAGAATCGACAGCCCTGACGCCACAAAGCTGCCGGTGCAACTGGCGGTCTCGCTGCTGAAGGATAGGAATGGGGCGATCAAGCTTGATCTCCCCATAGCCGGGTCCCTCGATGACCCTGAGTTCAGTGTCTGGGGGGTCATCGTCCAGATCATCACCAACATCCTCAGCAAGGCTGCCACTGCGCCGCTGGCTCTGCTTGGTGCTGTTTTCGGGGGAGGTGGCGAAGAGGAATTGAGTTCCTTGGAGTTCGACTACGGGAGATTCAATTTAGACAACGCGGCGGAAGAAAAGTTGAAAACGCTGGCTACGGCTCTTGCTGATCGGCCCACCTTGAAGTTGGAGATTTCTGGATACGTGGACAAGGAGAAAGATCCGGAGGGGTTGAAGCAATACCGGCTGGAGCGAAAGCTCAAAGCCCAGAAGCTGAATGAGACGGCGAAGAAAAGCGCAGCCGACGCCTCCCTGGATGACCTCAAGATCGAGCCGGACGAGTACTCCAAGTACCTTACTCTGGCGTACAAAAACGAGACGTTCCCGAAGCCGCGGAATATCATAGGATTCGCCAAGGACCTCCCGGACCCCGAAATGGAAAAATTGATACTGACGCACCTGGAGGTCACTGAAGATGATCTGGAAGAACTCGCCAGCCATCGCGCGAAGGCGGTAGAAGATTATTTCCTACAATCTGGGCAGATCGCGCCGGAACGGATTTTTCTCGTGAAACCTAAAACCCTTTTCCCGGAGAAGAAGGACAACCTGAAAGACAGCCGCGTTGACTTTACTGTTCAGTGATTTTCGTGCTACGGTTCGGTGACGGTCACGGCCGTCAGATACAACATGTGATCTCCGGTATAGAGGCGACCTTCAAGTACGAGGATC
>JBGPOI010000293.1:0-6481 GCA_041487975.1 Binatia bacterium
GGCGGCACGGAGTTCGTCTCCAGCGTCTGGTGGCGCAACATCTTCGCGACCCAGTTTCACCCCGAGAAGAGTCAAGCGATCGGGCTGCGCATCCTCGCGAACTTCGGTAGGTTGGTGGAAGGAACTCCGTTGGCCCTAGAGACTTCGGACTTCGGACTTCGGACTCCGGACTTGCCTTAGCATGCTCGTCATCCCAGCTATTGACCTTAAAGCCGGCCGGTGTGTGCGCCTCTATCAGGGCGATATGGACCAGGCCACGATCTATTCTGAAGACCCGGTCGCCACGGCTCTACGCTGGCAGAAGGAGGGGGCAGAACGGCTGCACGTCGTCGATCTCGACGGCGCGGTTTCTGGCGCGGGCGTCAACACCGGGGTGATCGAACAGATCTGCCAGGCGTTGACGATTCCCGTGCAGGTAGGAGGCGGCATCCGCAATCTCGACACGATCGAGAGATTGCTGTCTCGCGGGGTGGCCCGCGTGATTCTGGGAACCGTTGCGTATCGTCAGCCTGAGGTCGTGATTACGGCGTGCCAGCGCTTTCCCGGCCACATTACCGTGGGCATCGACGCCCGTGCCGGCAAGGTAGCGGTGCAGGGTTGGACCGAAGCGACGGAGTTGGAGGCCATCGCTTTGGCCAAACGCTGCGCGGGCGTCGGGGTAAGCGAGATCGTCTACACCGACATCGCCCGTGACGGTACGGAACAAGGAGTGAACCTCGAGGCCACGCTCGCCCTGGCGCGATCGGTTCCCCTGCCGATCCTCGCTTCGGGCGGAGTTGCCAGTGTACGTGACATCGAGCGGTTGGCGCCGCTGGGGTCAGCGGGGATCGTCGGCGTGATTGTCGGCCGCGCACTATACACGGGGGCGGTAAAATTGGCCGAGGCGATTAGCGTCGCCAAGGGCCTTTCTCAGTAACAGGCTGGTGATCTTCTCCCTCTTCCGCACTCTCCGCACAAGCCGGCGGCCTGTGCCACCAAAGGCTGAGAAGTCAGGCTCGTGGTACAGGCGGCCCGGCTGCGCATGCCTGCTCAATCCGTTCCTGCACGTGCTGAAAGGTACGGAGCAGATCCGTCGAGGTCAAAATCCCACACACTCGCCCTTCGCCATCCACCACTGGCAGGCAATTGATGTGGCGGGTGAGCATCTCAGCAATCGCGGTAGACAGCGGGGTCTCGGGATGGACCGTTACGGGATGGGGCCGCATCACCTCGGCCACGGTCGTCGAGTTCCAGTGCGGCTCGCGGATCATAAAGCGCAGCAAGTCGCGGTCGGAGATCACACCGGCAAGGCGGCTCTCCGTATCCACCACGAGAAGATGACGGAAGCGGTGACGGGCAATCAAGCTGATCGCTTCCTGAAATGATTGCTCCGGGGAGAGCGTGATGACTGCGCGGGTCATCACTGCGTCTATCCGAGTTGGAGCCGCGGCAGCACCTTCTGTATTAGTCGGGGGTAGAAGATCGGGCAGCGCTTCGGACATAATTCCTCCTTCGTGATGCGGCGTTCCCGTCTCTAAGAGCAGACATTAGCACAAAACGCGAACGAGTGCGTGTCTAGCCACCGGCGGATAGATTCTCTGCTTGTTTGCCTCACGCTCTTTCTCGCACAATACGGCCGCGAAGTCGTAGAAACAGAGGATTGCAGTGCCATTTTCCTTTTCCCCTTGGGAAGTAGCCCGTCAGTTCGTGATCCGCCAATTTACCCGGCTGCTCACTAAACCGCTCAAAAATTACACTCCCCGCTTCCCCAACGATCTGGCCGCGCTGAAGCGTCAGGTGCGCAAGGGAGACATTATTCTGGTCGAGGGCGAGCAGCGCGTCAGCGAGGTCATCAAATACTTGACCCAGAGTTCCTGGTCGCATGCGGCGATCTATATCGGTGATGAACTCGTCCGCCGTCACCATCCTCAGCTTGGACAAGCACGCGCCGCGTTCGGCGACGAGGTCAATTTTCTCCTGGTCGAGGCGCTGGTCGAGGGAGGGGTGGTCGTCTCTCCGCTGTCGAAGTACCGCAATTTCAACATCCGCGTGTGCCGGCCGTACAACCTGCGGAAGGATCATTTGCCCATCATCCTGGACGACGTGCTCAGTCAGCTTGGCTACATATATGACCTGAAGAATGTCTTCGACCTGGCGCGTTACTTCCTGCCGGTCAGCCTGGTGCCACGCCGCTTCCGGCGCAAAGCCTTGCATTTCGGCAGCGGCTTGCCCACTCAGGTGATCTGTTCGAGCATGCTGGCAGCGGCTTTTGACAAGGTTGGCTTTCCGATTGTTCCGCGGATCACTTCCGATAATCATAACCAGCCACAGCGCCGCTCTTTCCTCGGTACCATCCTGCCGTTTGCCAATGGTTCTCATCCCCGCTTCATTTTTCGCCGTTCGCACCCCACGCTTGTTACACCCAGAGATTTTGACTTGTCTCCCTATTTCGCGATCGTCAAGTTCAACGTGATCGAGCCCAGCCGCTTCGATTACAGCAAGATCGTATGGGCGGAAGATGAAGAGGAACTGCTGGCCTCTCGTCCGGTGACCCACTCTTGACTCCTCGCCACAAACGCCAGACACTCACCCCATGTTGAGCAAACGCATCATTCCTTGTCTCGATGTCAAAGACGGTCGCGTGGTGAAAGGGGTCAACTTCGTCGATCTGCGCGACGCTGGTGATCCGGTCGAGATCGCCCAGCGCTATGACGAAGAGGGCGCGGACGAGCTGACCTTTCTCGATATCACGGCCTCGCACGAGCGGCGCAAAATCATTTTGGACGTGGTGCGCAGGACCGCCGAGACGGTATTTATGCCGCTCACCGTCGGCGGTGGGGTGCGCGAGATTCAGGACATCCGCGATCTGCTCAATGCCGGTGCGGATAAGGTGTCGATCAACACCGCCGCGGTGAACCGCCCGGAGTTCGTCAAGGAAGCGGCCGAGCGCTTCGGTTCACAATGTATCGTCGTGGCCATTGATGCCAAACGAAAGCCGTCGGCAGTCGGCAGTCGGCAGTCGGCAAAAAGATTGAGTTGGGAAGTGTACATTCACGGTGGACGAACGCCAACTGGACTGGATGCCGTGGAATGGGCACGGCGGATGGAGGCGTATGGCGCGGGCGAGATCTTGCTCACTAGTATGGACCGGGACGGCACCCGGGAGGGGTATGACATCGAACTGACGCGGGCGATTGCCGTGGCGGTAACGATCCCGGTGATCGCTTCGGGCGGTGTCGGTACGTTGGAGCATATTTACGACGGGCTCACCTCCGGCGCTGCCGACGCAGCGTTAGCCGCGTCGATTTTTCACTATCGCGAGTACACTATTCGTGAGTGTAAAGAGTTTCTTGCCGCGCGGGGAGTCAGGGTGCGTTTGTAAAACGTGATACATATTCTTCAAGAATAGATCACCTTTGAACGCTTATGAACACCGCCTCGCTCATTACTCAGATCCATGCGAGCCCTGTGATGGTGGTCCTCGTCGTCACCGGCGGGGGTGCGCAGGCGTTGGCGGACTTGCTCGCTGTCCCCGGCGCGTCACGGACATTGCTGGAAGCGCTGGTACCGTACAGTGAACGATCGCTGACCGAGTTCCTTGGTGCTCTGCCTGTTCAGTCTGTTTCCGTCACGGCTGCCGCCGCCTTGGCTCGAACAGCCTATCAACGAGCAATCTGGCTGCGGACAGATGAGAAGGTGCCCGTCGTCGGTTTGGCCTGTACCGCCACCCTCGTGACTGATCGGCCGAAGCAGGGCGCACACCGAGCGCATATCGGGCGGTGTGCGTGGGAAGGAACCCGCGTATATTCTCTCACGTTACAGAAAAGCGCGCGGGATCGTCAGGGCGAGGAGCGGCTGGTGAGTGACCTCCTCCTTCGGGTGCTCGCCGAGGCGTGTGGGCTTGATACCGCTGAAGCGTTAACGCTTTTGCCGGAAGAGCGGGTCACTGGGCAGGATATGTAACTGCCTCGCACCTGCCCGGTCTCTCCCTCTTTCCTCTTCTTCGCCGCTTGCCTACAGTAAAAAAACACAGCGAGGCTCTGTATGCGAATTGCCGAGCAGACCATCAGACAGGGGAAACGAGCGGGTTGGGTGGTCGGGCTCGTCCTCTGTGCCGCGTGTGGGTTGGCGTCGTTTCCCACAGTGCAGCCCCCGCGTATCATTCCTGTTTGGGTCAACTATCTGCCCGATCTCGTCAAAGGAGAGCGCCCCTCTTTTCCCTTCGCTCGCATGCTGGTGCTGCGTCCTGTAGACAAGCGCGACGCGTATCCGGTGAAACCGGGAGGGGCCTTACCGGCTTCTCAGGACAACACCGCCATTCTCGGAATCTGGGGCCTCAACTCCAAGGAAGGTGTCATTCGAGTCAACTCCTCACAGTTGGGTGCACAACGCCGCATGAAGGCCGGGGTGCCGCAAAATCCCGACCTGCCGCGCGGCATTTTCACCCTGACGGACTTAGAGCACCTCGTCCAGGATGCGCTGGAAGGCCATTTCCACGAGGCCGGTTTCCCCGTGCAGAAGGTCAGCTTTACTGAGCCCAGCGAACCTGCCGCAGTTATCGAACCGGCTCACTACGCGGTTGGCTGCGCGATCGAGGAATTCTCTCTGGTCAGTTTGCTGCGCTACAATGAGGTGTGGATACTCTCCCCGCTGCATCCTCATCCTATTGACGTGCCGATTCGCGGTCCCACGCGGGCGAACGTGGCCTTGGCGCTCACTCTCTACCGTTGGCCATCCGGTGAAGTCCTGTGGGAAGGCAAAGTTGCCGATTCCGTCGATGATCCGCCGAAAGGAGAGAGCGAGTTCCTCTATGGCACTCCGGGTGAGGTAATGAGTATGGCTCTGAGCCGGGCGGTCGGCAGTATCCTGGTCACCCAGAGCCTGCAAGATGTGTTGCTGACACGATGAGCAATCAGCTATCCGCCTTCAGCTTTCAGCAAGAATCCCCAGTTCTCAGCCCGTGTTTTAGTTGACTGCAGATTGCCGACTGCTGAGAGCTTTCTTCACGCCGGTTTCACTCCACCAAAAATCGCCAGATTGAGGAACTTCCAATAACAGTCCACCGCAGTGAACCCTGCCGCTCGCCACCAATCGAGTTGAGAGCTCAACGGGGCAATATGGCTGCGCTGACCGGCGGGCCGCATGCGCGCGGCGCGCTCGGCACGGATCTCTTCAATCGAGCGGCGCACGCCGGTCCGCTCTTTCTCCTGTTCCTGAATCGCCCGGTCCGCGAGGCTGGAGAAATGCTCCTGAAAGAACGGCGGTGCTTCGACTACATCGTCATTGAGGAACAGACCACTGGGCACGAGCAAGTCGAACACTTCTCGACAGAGTTGCTGCTTGCGCTCGTCGGTGAGATGGTGCAAGGCAATCGCTGAGACTGCGGCATGAAAGGGACCGGACAGGCCCGCGTGCCAGGCTGGATCGGCCAGGTCTTTGCGCACAAGCTGCACTTGCGCGCCATGCTTTGCCAGCCGGGGCCGGGCATGTTCCAGCATGGCTTCTGACCCATCGACGCAAAGCACAGTTGCCTGATAGTAGCGGTGAAGGACCGTCTCGGTGACCGCGCCGTAGCCGGCGCCCAAATCCAGGACACGAATCGGTTCATCCCACTGCCAGGGAAACAGATCGACGAGGAAATTCAGTTGCTCCTGCCGTTTGGCGATGATGAGGTCACTTTTCTCGACAAAGTAATCCACCTTGCCCTGATCACCCCAGCCGCACAAGGTATCGCTGTTAGCCATTGGCGCGCTCCGTTCTCGGTTCCATCACAGCCCATCTTACCTCTGGTTGCTCACTGCAACAACGCTTCGCCTCTTGCTTGCTCTTGCACAAGCCTTTACAAAGCAGCAGGAGGGTTTGTCTCTCAAGACTCAGCCTGCCTCCCAATGAAGAGGGAACTGAAAGAAAAGACATGAAGATTGGCATCGTCTCCGACATCCATGCCGACCCCAAGGCACTGCGGCGCGCCCTTGAGGACATGCCCTCCACTGACGTGCTGTTGTGTCCCGGGGATGCGGTCAGTGAGTATCGTTTCTGTCCCGAGACCGTGGAGATCCTGCAGCAGGCCCGCGTTTTGTGCATTCAGGGGAATCACGAACTAGTGCTCTTCGGCGGGCGCAACCCGGCGTATCTCAAGAAGTGTCAGGCGAGCTTTGCCGCCGAGACGTTAGACTTCCTTGCCAGTGCCCCGGTTTCTCGTGAGCTGGAGTTTGATGAGACGAACGTTCTGCTGGTCCATGCGAGCCCTTGGGAACCTTACGACGAATACATTTATCCTGGCAGCGCCCGGCTCGCGCGTTTTGCCACGCTCTCCCACGACCTGGTGTGTTTCGGGCATACTCATGTGCCGTTCATTCACCGGGCCGAACAGGTCACCGTGGTCAACCCGGGCTCGTGCTCGCAACCGCGTGATCAGGATCGCCGCGGGGCCTACGCCATCTTCGATACGCGGACCCGGGAAGCGACGATTCATCGTTTCTCGCTTGACTGACGCTGCCTA
>JBGPOI010000294.1:0-6451 GCA_041487975.1 Binatia bacterium
ATCGCTTCGGTCTGGGCCTTCGGTTTGAAATTCCTCTTTCAGGGGTACGTCCTGCAATCGGCGTCGGCATTGATTGCGCCATTCATCATTGTCGCCGCCACGTCATCATGGCCTTCGTGCCGTTCGAGAACGTGTCTGAGTTGGGGGCGACCACTGCTTTTGGCTTGGGGGTGATTATCTTCAACGTCTTCTTCTTGCAAATCCCTATGCTCGCCTTCCTCTGAACATCTATATCGAAAGCAATCAGGAGGAAGGACTCAAAGACCCAACGACGATGAAGAAGATCGATGACTTCGCTAAATACATGGAGACCCTGCCAGAGGTAGCCGGGACGATGGGGTTGCCGGTGTACATCTGGGACGCTTCCGCGAAGAGTACCAGAAGCATGGCAACTTTCGTCTTGCCCTGAAACAAGGATTTATCAGCGTCCGGGAAGCCCTGACGTTTTCGTACCTCGGACTCATCGCCGGTTGTTGGGTGCTGATCCCTATTCCCTTGTACGTAGGATATATAGGCTATGGCATGGGGATGATCCTGCTGGTCTGCTTCGTGTGCAGTTTTATTATTTCTCCGTTTCTGTGGAGTTTGCTCCAGCCGAAGTTCCTGGTTCGTGGTCTTGCGGTGGCGTCGAAAGCGGAATTGGCGCCGGCAGTGGCAGCGGCGCGAAGATTTTAGATTGTGGATTGCGGATGGAAAATTTCGGGCAAGACAATCCGTAATTGTAGTGGGGGAGGTACAGCAATGTTGCAGCACAGAAGGTACAAAAGGGTTCTTGGACTGGCAGTCTGCGCGATAGTGCTGGCACTGCCAACACTCGGCATCTGTATTGGTCCGCCGCGCGATTCGTTTGGCCTGATGCCATTCATCGATGAGCAAGCGATGCGGGACTATGCCACCTCTGGCTCCCGGACCCGCAATTCGCCGAGTTCCCTGGCACCTCCCCTTCAGAAGGGTGCAGACACGACTGGACGGCTCCGGGCACCTGTCTGACAAACCAGGTCCTGACGGCGTTTGATCAAATTTTTAAGGCGCAAGGGGTTACGGAAGGGTTTCCCTTCATCCGTAAGAAGCCCGCCAATACTCTGGCAAACAGCGCCGTGGGCGTCCGTTTTGATTCGTCTTATGAAGGACTCACGTTTAGCCTGGCCTATCTGTACAAGTATCCCTGGTTTCTCAGCTTCCAGCTCTGGCAAGATTGGATCATCAATCCTGACCGTTGGGGCAACGCCTATATCGACAGTGGGGCAAACAACTTCTCGTTTGACACATTCAGGGTGACCAACGGCCTGCGCAATGCAGTGAAGACTTTCGTTACGTTTTATGTCAGCAAAGATTTGCTGGCCGACCAGACTCTGCATTGGGAGAACTTCATTGCCGCGGAGCCTCACTTCAACGACTTCTGGGAGCACGTCCAGTTCAAGTATGACTGGAACGATTACGTCGAACTCGTCGTGGGCTACGATGCCTTTTTCGGCCGCGCGGATGGGGCGCTGGGATCGAATAAGTACAACGACTATCTGTACAGCTCGATCAAAGTGGGGATTTAACAGGAAGCCTGCAGGCGGGGGATTCCCTCCGGGCGCAATCGGCGTTATCAACAGTAGAGGCACGGCGCGCCGTGCCTCTACGTTTTCTGATGACTGCCCGTTCCTTTCTCACCAACATCCGCGCTGTTTCTCTCAAGGAGGTCCGCACCCTCACTCGCTCCCCGTTACTCTATGTGCTCGGCGCGGTCTTCCTCGGCCTCGCTGGGTACTTCTTTTACACCGACGTCCTGTACTTCGACCTGCTCAATCAGGACAAAATCGGCCTCACGCAAGGCTTGTGGCAGCGGTTCTTTGAGGATCTGCGCTTGTGCTTGTTGCTGGTTACGCCGGTCTTGGCCACGCGGTTGTTCGCCGAAGAACGGCGCCTGGGCACGATGGAGATGCTGCTGACCTATCCACTCACTGAGGGCGAACTCGTCAACGGCAAGTTCCTCTCCCTCGTTCTCCTCTTCATTCCGCTCCTGGTTGCGACCATTCTCTATCCGCTCGTTCTGTCACAGATTTGGCCGGTTGATCCTTGGCCGCTGGTAGCGACATACCTGGGGACGGCGCTTCTGAGTGTTGTCTGTCTGAGCTGTGGGATGTTTTGTTCGGCATTGGCCACGCAACAGTCCGCGGCTGCCCTGGCGACATTCGGCGGGCTGTTCTTCTTCTGGTTTCTCGCCTGGAACGAGGCTGCCGCTGGCCCAGGGATGCTTGCAGTCTTACGGCGTTTGTCGCTCTTCGATCGCTTTTACGATTTCTCGCGCGGGACTGTGCAGAGCCGCGACGTGATCTATTTTTTCGTGGTGGCGACCCTGTTCGTGCTGTTCTCTTTGGCCGCGCTGCAGTGGCGCTGGCAGCAAGGCCGAGGGGAAAAAATCTTGCGCCTGGTGGGGTACCAGTGGCAAAAAGTGATGCTGGCGCAAGCGGGAGCAGTGCCGCAGGACTGCCGCTTCCTGTTCGTGCCTGGTCCCACGCATGATTTTGCTGATGCTGAGCTGAGTGCGGTTGAGCAATTCCTGGCTGCCGGTGGCAGCGCCCTGCTTTTGCTCGACCCCTTGCCTTTACCCCGGATCGAGGAAATGTTGGGCCGTTACCATATCCTGCCAGGTGGCGAAATCGTGCCGCAAGGCGCCGCCCGCCTCTACCTGCGTGATCGTCAGACCGTGCCGGTTGTTGACGTGGCGCTTTCCCCCAGCGAGCCGGAGCGGTTCACCGCCGTGCTCTATGGCGTGCGACGGGTGGATTATGTGGCTGTGGGGAATGACATGAGTGGTGGGGTGTTCCTCGGCTATCGTTCTCCCACCCAAGGGTTGATTCCCGTGGGGATCGCGGTAGAAACCGCGGGTGAGCACGGGGGACGGCTCATGGTGGTTGGGGATGCGGATTTTCTTGCAGGGGCACTCTTTCTGCGCGACAGCAACCGGACGCTGTTCACTCACATGCTGCATTGGTTAGGTGAGCGCCGCGGGCGCGAGTCTCAGGCTCGTGCCCGCTATGCCTATGCTCCGCTCACCGTCGGGCAGAGCCGGCTTTTATTCTGGACGGTCATGGCCCCGCCGCTTGCCTTTCTTGCTGCTGGTGGGTTTGCCTGGTGGCAGAGAAGAAGAGGCGAGAGACTCGAGACTTGAAGAGCAGGGCATTTGTCATTGTGAACGAAGCGCAACACAGCGAGGAATCTTTGATAGCAGGGAATTTCCTCCTTGGCATTGTGATAGTGCTCTTGGCGCTGTCGGCGTACACCGAACGACAAGCCGCTGCACCACCGGCTTCCGAGGCAGTGCAAGAAGAATCCGGCGAACCCCTCTTTGCCTTGCACCCTGAAGAAATCGGCGCTATCAGAGTGCTGGACGCGCACGGCTGTATCGTTGTACGGCAGAAAGAAGCGACACCACCGTCCGTCGAGGAATTGATTGGCAGTATTGCCCAGGCCCGAATCGTGCGCCGCTTCAGCCCTGCCTTGGTGGACCTCTCGGCGTATGGCCTGACCCGCCCGCTTCGGCGCGTGGAGGTAGTACAAGCGAACGGCGCACAAAGCCGAAGCGTGGTAATAGGCAACCTGAATCCGGTTGGCAATGCTGTGTACGCTCGTGTGCACGGTGAATCTGACGTGTTGCTGGTGGGGAGTTATTTTCTCACCTCTCTGGAGATGGCACTCCAAGGGCTGCGCGCAAAGGGTGATGTGGCAGCCGACCCTTCTTGCGTCGATGAGGTGAAAAGTCCGAATTGAGAGAGACCTCCCCTCGAGGTGATTCTCCACGAAAGAACGAAGATCCGACGAGAAACCGTAAATCTGGAAGGGGAGAGATCGTGCGAAAACAAGTCTCTGGTGTGTTGGTCGGCCTGATATGCTTGGCCTCGCAACTATCCCGTGCGGAAGTTTCTCCCGTTGTCCTCCAGCAGATGTTCTATCCCTATGCCAGTGGTATGCCGTCTGTTGACGGGCTCGCACCCGGCACGACAATCTCACGGGACTCCTGGGAACCCGGGAAGGACTATCTGCCGCCGGAGATCCTTGAGCGAATCAAGGCGGGAGAATTCGCCTTCACCGTGCAGGAAACGACGAACTTGCCAGTCAGTGAAGCCTATATCGAGGCGACCAAGCAACACGCCGAGCAGGTGAAAATTGGTGCCGATGGCGAATTGGTGGACTACGTGGCTGGTTTGCCTTTTCCGCTGCTTGACCCCGCTGATCCCCAGGCTGGGCTGAAAGCCGCCTGGAATCTGCGCTACCGCGACTTCGGCGATATCATGCAGGTGTGGAATACCTTCCGCATAGTGCCCGAGTCCGGCTCGGCAGAGCGGGAGATCGAAAACTATTATGTCATTGCCTATGGTATGCACCGCCCGCAAGCGGATGACGTGAATCCCAACAAATGGGAAAGAGACGGTATTTTATACAAAGAGTTCTATCACATTCTGACACCCTTTGACTTGAAGAACACCATGAGTCTGAAGCACCGCTACGTCCGCGACCAGGCCAACGACGACAACTGGATGTACACGCCGACGAGCCGTAAGATTCGCAAGGTCATCGTCAAGCTCGAGGAGGCCACGTATGACTCGGGGTTGCTCAACGAAGACGGCTTTGGTTTCTGGGGCTATGTGCGGTCTTATACCTGGAAGTTCCTGGGCTTCCGGCGACTGCTCGCACCGGTCGGCGCCAAGGTGGCGGCTACGACCTTCGGCGGGCGAGGAGGGTGGTATCCGGTGGACCCTTGGGAGTTGCGCGAGATGCTCGTGCTCGAAGGCGTACCCAAGGACGGCAATCATCCGTATAGCAAGCGAGTGCTGTACATCGATCGCCAGATGTTCACGCCAGTATATACGCTCCTCTACGACCGGCAAGGGAAGCATCAGAAGACCCAGTTCGATTTGTATGGCAATCCACAATTCAATTCGGGCAATGAACAGGTCCGAGCGCCACTGTGGATTGGCGAAGCAATGATCGACTATGAGAACAAATTTGGGTCCGTCACGGTCGTGTCGAAGCTGGTCTATAATGTGCCGCTCCCAGACGATTTCTTCAGTCTCGACAAGATTGCGGCGCGAGGACAATAATGCAGGGTCTAGGGTCTAGAGTCCAGGGTCTAGAGTCCAGACCCCAAAACACGAGGCGGTGGGGACTGTGGTGGGTGCTTGTGGGGTTCCTCTTTTCTGTCTCTTTCTCTGTCTCTGTCTGCCACGCTGACTTCACCTACGGTCCGCTCTCACTCTCCGGCAACCTGCAAACACAACAAATCTTCCGTCATCCCCAGCCTGACAAATGGTCCATCATCCAGCAACGGAACGTGGCGCGCGCACGTTTGGAGTATGACTGGATCAAAGAAGGACAGGCTTTCGGTCACCTGGCATTGGCGTGGATTCAACGCGCTCACTTTGTGGCGCTGTATCGCGGGGTGTATGATAGCATCTACGATTTTCAGCCCGGTCCGCGGCAGGAAGCGTTTCCCTATCGTGGCCAGACCAGGCGTGACGGTCAATTGTCTGATTTGACCCAGGGCGCGGCCCACGCCCTGCGCTTTGAGAGTATCTTTCGTGAGGTGTACAGTGACGTCGAGTTTGCCGATATTCCATTAACTCTGCGCTTAGGGCGGCAGATGGTGGTGTGGGGCGAGTCAGATAACCTGCGCATGCTTGACCGCACCAATGCCCTGGACACGACCTGGCACGGTGGAGGGCTTGGGCAGGAAACCTGGGATGATCTGCGCATCCCGTATTGGACGATCAAAGGGCTCTATAGTTTTGGCAAGCTCGGCTCGCTCAGCGATGTGTTTTTGGAAACCTACTGGATTCCCGGGCACTGGGTGCCAGCCAAGATTGGTTTCTTGCCCGGGCGGCCTTGGAGTGTTCCCACGCCGGACCCTTTCGCCGGCAGCCCGACCGGCGGCAACTTCAAATTGCTGAATGCTACGGCTCTGGGTCGTCACGGCGACTACGCACAAAGCCCTGGCGACAACAGCCAAGTTGGCGTGCGCGTCGGCGCGACGACACCACAAGGTTTGACGCTCACGCTGAACTACCTCTACCAGCGTCTTTCCCAGGATGATGGTATGGACACGACCGCTCTCCGGGGCCGCAACCAGGGTGCCTTAGGTACAACTGGCTGTGACTCTCTGTTTGATGTGGCGTCACAGAATACGCGGTTAGTCGAGCGCGGCGTCCTCCCAGCCGAAGCATATTATCCGTATGTCCACACCTTGGGAATTTCTGCGAGCTACGCGGACGACGCCTATAGCGAGGGCGTGTGGCGCATGGAGACCATCTACGAATTCGGCAAACCGTTTGCCGACAAACGCAAACCGATCCTGGTTTTGGATGCGAACGGCTTGCCGGTGCCGAGTGGCTTCTTCGGCGTCAAGAAGAGCGATGCCTGGCAGGCATTTGTTGGTTTTGATCGACCGACGTGGATCAGGTCGCTC
>JBGPOI010000295.1:0-6400 GCA_041487975.1 Binatia bacterium
TGCTCAAGGCCTGCGCCCGCTTGCGGAAGGGAGTGGAAACCGTGGGCTCGCCTCTGACGGAGCGCTTTGCCGTAGCCCGCCTGCGGGTGCACGATCTGTGGCATTTTCAACATCGCCTGCTCCGGAAAGTCTTGGCGCATACGGTCGGTGTCTTTCTCAACCTGCAGTTGCGACGCCCTCCTCTTGATCTCGATGGACTCGTTACTCTCTAGCCTTACAAAGAGTCGCACATTAGGTCTATTTCGTCTACTTATTCAAGTGCAAGCCGCTGTAATAAGCGGGATTTCCCTCCTTATGGCAGTGGAGCATTACGGACCGGTCAACCTAGTGCATCTGCAGGAAACCTATTGGGGAATAGCATTATCCTCGATCCGGCCAAAGCCTGGGTAGGGGCTTGATTTATCAAGCCCTTGGGTGGGTCTGATGAATCGGACCCCTACTTGGTATCCCCAAGAGGTATGCTGAAACTGCACTAGGGAACCCCGAGGAGTACTCTGTGCTTCAACTTGCCGAGCTCATCAAGGAAATCAGCGGGAGCCACTCGACTATCGTTCACAGACCACTACCAGAAGACGATCCCAAGCAGAGGCGACCGGATATCACTCTCGCAAGGGAGGTCCTGGGGTGGACACCACAGGTGTCGGTGCGGGAAGGACTGGGGCGAACTATTGCGTTCTTTAGGAGCGTCCTCGGGGAAAACCCCTGATGCGAGTGCTGGCCCCAGGTGGTGCTGGGTGGATGGGATCGCACCTGTAAATCCGCTGCATAGTCCGATCAACAAAAAACTTTCACTTCAGGGCAAACGCATCTAAATCATGAGGCATATCAACAGGGTTGTATTTAGACAGACATTCGCCAGGGCACACTGCTGGTGGCTCGCTCTTCCGGTGGAGCTTACAGCACGGCCATCCAAAGGTGGCGAGACTATGGGGGCAGGTCCTACGGTCACTTTCCTTGATCATGCGGCACTGAGACCGTCGCCCCCGCCGTGGAACTGTTGCCGGAGGCGTCGGTGCACTGCACCGTGAGCGTGTAAATGCGTCCCGTTCCCGAACCAAGGCGTTGCGCTCTCAGATTGGCGGTCAAATTGCCGGTGATCTGCGCGTCCGCTGACGTGATCGCTTCGTTGCTCGTGATCTGTGTGATCTTACAGACCGGTTTCGGGTCACAGGTATCCGAGTCTGAGACGGACACGCTCACCGGCACCAGCTTGTTATTCGGCGGCCACAAGACATTAGGGCTCGCCGATACTGCCGCAATCGCTGGAGGCCTCGTGTCTCGTACCGTAACCGTCGAATTGCACGTGTTGCTGTTTCCTGACCCGTCGGTGACGCTGCATGAGAATGCCGTCGAACCAAGCGCAAAAGTGGAACCCGAAGCCGAGACACAATTCGGAGTCTGCAGGCCGGGGCAGTTGTCAGATGCCGTGGGGCTGAAAGAAACTGCTGCTCCATTTGGTGAGGTGCATTCGGCGACCGGTGCGGGACAGGAAATCGCTGGTGGCTGCCTGTCAACGACCGTTACGTTCGCGCTACAAGAAGCGGACAGCTCCTCGGTGTCGGTTACAGTCAAGGTGACTGCGGTTGTGCCCAAGCCGTAGGGACCAGCGGGCGACGGGTGGAGTGTGATGGCGTCTCCATCCGGATCGGAAGAACCATTGTTGACCGACGCCGACGCAGCCGAACAGATCCCCGGATCTGTCGGCACTACCATGTCTGTACACTTCGCTGTCGGAGGTCCGCCGATTTTGGCAAGTCCCTCGACAGCACTCATGCTGGTAAAACGATTCGGGTCTAAAGATGCTTTCACAAGCGCTGCTCTTATTTTTGATATGGAAATCGGATCGTTCACAAGTTGGAAATTAGGTGGTTCGAGCATTTGGTCCAGCACGAGAACAGCAGCGGTCTTGATAGTATCCTGAGGACTATTTAACTCGGCGATGACTGGATCAAGAGCGGTGGTACCGAATCCAGCGAGTGCCTTTACCGCTATGTCTCCACTGTCTATCACACCTAGCAAAGCGTTGAGGGCACGAACATCGTTTAGCGCGGCGACAGCCATGGTAACATCGCCGTAGTAAGTAACATAATCCTCACTCAAGGAGGTTTGGCTATCTGCGTAGGTATTTTCTAGCGTCAAGAGGTTGATAATCGCTACCTTGATTTGCTCACTGCTGGAATAACCAAACTCCTGAAGCTGGTAAAATGCCTGGCTTCTGGTGTCTGGGTCTGTACTCTGAAGCTGTTCGATCAAATCCTCGGGACTTTGTCCCTGGCTAGAATGGGCCAGACCCAGCAAGCAAATAAGCGAGATACCCAGTACTGTTTTGTACATGTGGTCGTCCTCCCTAAGGCGCGTAAGGGCCAGCCGTGACTCGCCAGTCCGCGTGTACACAATTGAGTTGACACGGCCCATTTATATTCTCAATCCAGTCGGCCTGGATGGTCTGAGCCGCCTGATGCATCGCATTCCATTCCTGCTGTGAACCGGTTTCATTGCGTAGGTCGGTAGCATCTCCAAACATATGGCGACTTCGAGGGGCTCCTCCGACGGCATTGTTATGCTGTGGGTTTCGATAGGCACTATTGATATGCCTTGGACTTCCATACGTTGCTATCCACAGGTCGACACCCAATAATAGAGGGGTCCTTATTAACGCCCAACTGAACGTATTATTCACATTAAACTCGGCAAACGAGAAGGAGTTATTATCAGCGGTTTGCGTGAAATCATGACACGTGGGGACGAAAGGTGCACCTGAAGTACTATCGACGACATTAAAATCTTTGTATTGCTGGATAAGGTTATCACGTTCATCACCGCAGCCAGCCGCGAACTTCACCACGAAGGCGTTGCCAAAGCTGATGCTGGCGAGCTTGGGTTGGAAAGCCCCTTTGGTCACGTGGAAGTCTGCCGATCTGGTGGACCCCGTCACGTAGGCGTTGCCGGCCGCGTCCATGGCGATGCCGAAGCCTCGGTCATCCTCGCTGCCGCCCAGATAGATGGAATAGATGAGCGCCGAGCCGGCGGAGTTGAGCTTGGCCACGAAGGCGTCAAAGTTGCCGCCGTACATGGGTTGGAGAGCCCCTGGAGTTACGGGGAAGTCCACACCACTCTGCCCCGTCACGTAGGCGTTGCCGGCCGCGTCTACAGCGATGCCGATGCCTATATCAAAGGCACTCCCGCCCAGGAGAGTCCCATAGACGAGGGCAGAGCCGTCGGGGGTGAGCTTGGCTACGAAGGCGTCATAGTTACCGCCGAGCGTACGTCTGCCAGCCCCCGTCATGTAGGCATTGCCGGCTGCGTCTACGGCGATGCCTGAGAAGGCACTGCTTGGTCCGACACCGTTGCCCGAGCTCAGGTAGGTGGAATAGATGAGCCCAGAGCCGGCGGTGTTGAGCTTGGTTACAAAGGCGGCACCGTAGTCGTCGCCGAGCGTGGGTTGGTGAACCCCTGGGGTCATGGGGAAGTCGACGGCGGTAGTTTGCCCCGTCACGTAGGCGTTGCCAGCTGCGTCTACTGCGATGCTGCTGCTTATGTTATCGACGACCCCGCCACTACTTCGGCTGCCCGTGTGGCCGCCAAAGTAGGCGGAATAGATGAGTGCGGAGCCGGTGGCGTTGAGCTTGGTTACAAAGACGGCAGTGTTGACATCGATGACCGAGGTGTGGAAGGCCCCTGGGGTCGTGGGGAAGTCGTCCGGGGAGTTGAACCCCGAGACGGACCCCGTCACATAGGCGTTGCCAGCCGCGTCTACGGCGATACCGAAGCCTGTGCTGTCGCCGATCCCACCGAGGAAGGTGGCGTAAAGGAACACCGGATCAATGATCAGCGGGTGGGCCGGATCATACGTGACCACGGAAAAGCCGACCTGCTGCGGACCCGTAGGCACGTAGCCCCCCGCCAGGACCTGCCGGTGGCCGTCCACCTCCTGATAGACGAGCGGCTTCTGGAATCGAAGGGACCCACCGGCTGTGGACAGCATGAGGTCCCCCTCGGCATCCACATCGACGCGGTCGGTGCCTTCAAAGCGCAGCGTGATGACGTGGGGGTCCGCCCCGGGGGCGACACGAAAGTCGTATTCCAGCTGCCCCTGGTGGCCGTAGTAGACTAGGTCCACCCCGGGATACACCGCCGTGTAGTGGACTTTGGCGTAGGTGGACACATTCGTCCGCCACTGCTGAGGGTCGTTGCTGAGGAAGTAGTTGGTCTTGCCAGGGAGCTCCTCCAAGCCCACGACTTGGGGGTGAGCGTTGGAGCCGACCATCTGCATACGCAGCACGGTGGCTGGGGCCGGGGCGCTGTTGGATGTGGGGTTCCTTAGTAAGCGGTCCTTGGTCGGAAGTGGTGCCGGCTTCCCAACTATCCGCGCATCCGCACTGGCGTCCCCGCCTGGGGGCATAGAGAGAACCAGCATCGCCTCGGTAGAGGTCAAAAATAGCGTATACCCATGGCCGCGGGACAAGAATTTCGCCTGGCCGTCGGTCTGGCCCTGGTTGGCTTCAAAGCTCAGTGGCAGGTGGCCATACGCGGCCTGCAGGGTCGCTCGTACCGAGGGACCCGGGGCCTGCAGGGTTTCTGCCCCTTCGTGCGCGGGCTGGTGGCTCTGCCAGAGCAGACCCTGCCCCTGCCCCGTCGTTGCGCACCCGAGCCCCAGCAGCCCGAAGAGCTCAATCAGCCCGAGGACCCTCGAGCCTCGCCCCCAACTGCGGGGAAGGTGCCACTGCTCCTGAGTCGTGTCCTGCACACGGTTCTGATGCATGTTGCGATGGTCCATGGTCACTCCTTTTGCGATGGAATTGATGGTCCGCTGCCACACGAGATGGGCTACGGGGTGGTGTCGCACAGTGTCTGAGAAGACAAGCCGGTCTATCACTCTCTGTTATTTCTGTTGCCAACGAGGAGCACTGCTCCGCCGGCGTTTGTTCCTGCTCCCTCTCTCTTTCCTGTTGACCGTTACAGCTCATAAGCATGCCCTTTCACCCGGACGTCCGTCTCATGGAGGCGCCAGCTCTGGCCTCCTGGCCGTTGTCGCCTGTGCCGGCCTCGGCCATTTCCGTTCGTGCTGAGCCTGTCGAAGCACGAGAACCTCTTTTTCCGCACCTTGCTAGGGCTCTTCTGCGGCCTGCGCCCGTACGGTGGTCAGCACCCGCGCTATGAATGCCCGCAACTCTTCCAGCGTGTCGAAGCGTGTGGCCTGCCCCGACACCACGTGCTCAACCCGGCCCACACAGCGCCCCTGCTCGATCTCCGTCTCCGTGCGGAACTGCACGACAAATGCCCACTCGGGCAGGAGCGGGGAGTCTGCCTGGGTCCCTGGAGTGTCGACTATCTTCGTTGGCTCGTCACTCACTATTTGTTTCTTCTCACTCAGTGTGCTCAGAGCATAGCATTGTGAGGCAGCAAACGCGAGCAAGAGGTGTGGAGTTTCCGTGCAGTTTCTGTGGAGTTTGCGTGCAGTTTTGGTGGAATTCTGCTGACTAAATCAGACCACAGGAGATTCGTACACTCATGCACTTGAGCCCAATTGCAGTAGCGTGCGCTATGCGCACGAAAAATAGTGGAGTGCAGGGCAGACGTGCGCGCAGCGCACGCTACGCTGAGTGTGTCAATGTTGTGTGTTTCGATTTAGCCCCCATCGCAGGGAAGAATGCTTCGCCCCTAAGAATGCCTAACAAAACTGCTCATGTCCTGTTCTTGTCATTCTGAGCAGAGCGAAGAATCTCAGCGTTTCAGGCAAAACGAGACCCTTCGCTACGCTCAGGGTGACAGGCAGGCGGTTTTGTTAGGGGCTCTAAGGTTTTGCGCTGGGTCAGTCGGCAAAAGCGCTGAGGAGGGCAGCGAGGGATCCCAGCCTTCGTATACCCCCCAACGAACGTCAAGCCATGTTGGAGCAATACCGGAAGAGTCGGGACCCCCACCGGCGGCTGCGCTCCCAGTCTTCGGTTGCGGGCTGAGGGGTAGGCGGGGGCGCTGAGCACGGCCGTGGTGGTTCGCAGCATGCGCCCCAGCGCCCCCTGGCTCACTCACGGTAATCATCAATGAAGGTCGATGGCGCCGTGCGGCCTGACTGACGCGCAGGCTTCCACTCAAGCGGCTCGCCGCAATACTGGAAGCGTTTCTCTTGACAAAAAAATAGAACTGTAAGCATATAGGGCAGAAAACGGGCGGGGGCCTCCAGAGCAACCCCCGCAACAACTGGTGCTCAATAGCACCGCATTGAAGGGAAAGCGGCCTTGTCATTGCCACTCGCCAAAATCAACGAAATCTGGTTCTCCATCATTTGCGGTGGAGAGGGCGTGGCGCATACAAGATGTGGGGAGGGGAGTAAACTTGGAGAGTAAGGAAGATACGAGAGCAGAAGGAGAGCACGGGAATGGCGGGTGAGGAGGGATGGACA
>JBGPOI010000296.1:0-6377 GCA_041487975.1 Binatia bacterium
ACACATAAGGGAGTTGGAACGACAACAGATCATTTCACGTGACGGGCGCAAGCTGATTGTCCTCCCACAACGTCTGCAGGAACTCGTGGGCTTGCCCCAGGAGGGATGAGAGCGTGTAGGTTGGTGTGACAGGAACTGCCTCCGAGAGAGCACCCCTTTTGAGTAGAGGCGCGACTGGTCGTGTCTCTACTCCTGCCACCCGACGAGACTGCCGTAGAAATTGCTCAGGACTGGGAGCCGAGCGCTTCCCCGACTTTTTCTTCGACTTTGCTTTCGAGCTGCCACAGCCGACGGGCAATATCGGTCGAGAGATCCACCGTCTGCCGGGCGATCAACCGCTGGGCTTCGAAAAGGAAAGCTAGTGGAGTGGCCTTGGTCCACTCGGTTGTCTTTTCGCTCCACTTCAGCGCTTGCTGGGCCCATTTCTCGTTGAGGTCGAGGTACTGAGCAGCGACCTGCTTCACCGCCCCGCACCACGGAGCGTTCATTTCGCTAAACATTTTTGCAAACGGATTGCTGGTCTGTGAGTGCTCTGCCATAGTCTTATCTCCTTTCACTGAGCGGCGACGGGCGCCGCTGGAATTGTTTTTGATGCTAGCTGTAAACGCTAATTTTTGCAAGCGAACAAAAATCGGCTTCTGTCTCCCAGGTGACCAAAAAGTGGATTTTAGGACGAGTGCTCGGCTTCGTTCACCTTACGGAACGAATGGTACATGTCGATGAGCATTTCCCGCTGGCGGGCGGACAGATGCGGATCGTGCATAGTCGCCTTGATCACGTCACTCTCCTCGGCCTCTTGCGGATCGAGGATTCCGGCTTGGGTATAAAGCGTCTCGGCAGAGAGACGCAACCCTTTGGCCAGGGATTGGAGAATCATGCTACTGGGAGTGCGCAGGCCGCGCTCAATCTGGCTGAGGTAGGGATTGGAGATGCCGCACATGTCGGCGAGCTGCCGAACCGAGAGCTGGGCCAACTCACGCTGGCGGCGGATGAATTCACCAAGGTTAGCGTACGGATCGGCTTTTTTGCTGGACATATTCGCTGTGCTAACTCAATTCGCTCATTATTGCAAGCGCTCTGTTCTTTCCCTCCGTGCGGGAGAGGAAACCCGCTCCCAGAAGCCAGGTGGGAAGATGCACTGCTATCCTATCACCTCCATAGTCCGCAGTTCTCGCCGCAGCGCCTCACGTCGATCCGCGTTGAGTGGAGCGACGGGTCGTCGCGGTGCACCGGCGGGCAGACCGAGCAACTCCACCGCGGCCTTCACCGGCGCGGGAAACGAGCCCAAACTCATCGCCAGCCAGAAGCGCGTGAGTCGGTTCTGCACCGCCCACGCCTCTTGGAGCCGCCCGGCAGCAAACAGACGCACGACTTCCAGCGACAATTCCGGACAGACATTAGCGCTGCCGAGGATTGCCCCCTGGCTTCCGGCTAGCAAGCCAGGCAGCACCAACGTATCAATACCGGTCACCACACTAAAATCCGGCCGGCGCTGGAACAGCAGATCGTTGAGTAAAGTCAGGTCGCCGCTGCTATCCTTGATCCCGGCGATCTGGGGAAACCGCTCAGCTAGTTCTCTCACTGCCGGTGTGGCCAAGACGTTTCCGGCCAGCATGGGAATATTGTAGAGCAGGAGGGGAACGGTAGTAGCTTGGGCCAAGGCGCTGTAGTGAGCGATTAACTCCTCCTGGGTCGGTCGCACAAAGCTCGGGGGAACGGCGCACAGGTAATCGACCCCCGCCGCCTGCGCCGCTTCCGCCAGACGGATCGCCTCGCGCGTCGCGGCCACGCCGACTCCGGCGATCACTGGCACCCGCTTCTTGACCACCGCGACGGCAAACTGAAACAGCCGGACCTTTTCCTCAAAACTCAGCGCCCAGGATTCACCCGTGCTGCTGACGACGAAGACACCGTTAATGCCCTTGCCAATCGTCCAATCGAGCAAGGTCTCCAGCGCCTTCTCATCGACATTTTCGTTTGCATCGAACGGCGTGATCATCGCCGAAAATACACCGCGCAGCATAGCTTGCTCCTTTCTGGTCATCGTTCCGGTGGTACCTTGTCCATCATTCCTACAGGAAAAGAGAGGTTTGAGGCTAGAGGCTTGAGACCAGGAGGTTCCCCTATCGCCGTGAGAGTCCGCTTCTTGCCTTTGCGGCGTAACAACTTCCGCTTCCCGGTTCCCGGGATTGGACGACTGACTCTAAATCTACCAGCACGCGCTCCACCAGCTTGAGTTTCTCAACCGCGCTCAGCTTTTCTGTCAGTCCGAGGATTGTCTCCAGATTGACCATTTCCTGTCGTTCCATAACTTTCTCCTCTTCATGGAACTTCTCTGTTTCATCCCACCTTCAGACTCAGCCGCATGGCCTTGCTGGAATGGGCTGTGCAGGCGACCCAATCTTCGCCATCTCTTTTGTGCCTTACCTATTTCTCGCCGATCTCATCGCAATTCCGAACGAGGATACCCCACTTCAGCACGCGCTGCATGTCGTTCCACCCACCGCCGAAACAACTCCACCTGAAACCGATAGGCAGGCTGCCCACTACCGTCGGTCATGACTTCGATGACCTCCGCCTCGATGAGTCGCTCAGCCATACGCTGGACTTTGTCTTCGGGTACCTGCAAGGCGTGTACTAATTGCTTAACGGTGGCTTGTTCTTCCGAAGCCAGCACTGACAATGCCTCCCGCTCGGAGACCGGTATCCAGTCCCATACTCCCCCAAAGACGTAATCTCCAGTCTCCAACACCTTTGCCGACGCCTGCTGTACGTCCTCAACGGAGGCGTGACGCGAACGTTGCTCGTTCTTGCGGTCTACCAACGCCGAGCATGCGAGTTGGATGAGACAGGGATGGCAGCGCGTCACTCTCATCAAGACCTCGATCGCCCCAGGTTCGTAATCCAGCGGGAATTCCTCGATGGGGTTCGTGATAAGCTTGCGGGCGTCTGGCTCGTTGAGATAACTCACCTTACAGGGCACCGCGCTACGAAAGTAGGGAATCCAATAGTCCCGAATCATCTCGTCTAAGGTATGCGTCCCAGCGAAGAGCAAGGCGATTCCTTGACGGTGCTGCATCGTGTTGCGCAAGAACGGCATCAGGTCCTGGCTGACTTTGCCCTCCGTCAACTTCCTTTCGATTTCTTCAAATTCGTCAAGGGCCAGCACCAGCCGGTTCTCCGGCGCGTGGATGGTGTTTTCCACCACGTCTAAGAACTTGCCGAAGACGATGAACGGTTCGGCGGTGTAGTCGCCGAGCGATGGTGCGGACAGGAGCACGCCCCGGCGGGTGAGTTCTTGTCCGATGGTATCGGCCAGGTTGAAGAGCAGCCCGCCGGTGCTCTCCACCTGCGCCGACCGCTGCATGTCCACATAGATAGGAATAAGGTTGGTCGGCAAGTGAGTAGTGAGGTGGCGGAGGATAGAGCTTTTACCGATACGAGGCTGCCCGTACAAGACGATGGGCACGTTCTGGTCTGCCCGCAGTAAGTGTTCCTCAACGGAGCGGAAGACTTCAGTTCTTCCTACAAAAACATCACTGTCAGAAGAAAGTGGACGGCCAGCAACGTAGGGATTGGGAATACGCTCAGTGGCGCGCTCTTCTTCGGTCAGGCGGTCGATTTCGGCCTTCACCGCATCGAGCCACTGCTGAGCGACCTGGGCAAAGACCTGAGATTCACGTCTGCGCAGGCTCAGCACGGCGAACTGCCGCAAGTCGTCTAACTGTCGCCGGGCACGGTTGAGGGCGGTGAGCTTCTGGTAGTTGCCGGTGGCGGAGAGAGCAGCTGCTACTTCGATACTGATTTGCTGGCAATAGTCTATCGCCTCTGCCACTCCACCTTTACGGAAGGTATCAATCGTCTCCAAAGGTAACAGACCCAACGGCCGCCTTCCGGTAGTGCTCTCTGCTGGTTGAGGTCTCGGACTGCCCTGACCACCGTTCTCTGCAACTTCATGCTCAGTGCTTACACTGACCTTTGCCTGCACGGCAAAAGCGAGAGCAACATCGAAGTGCACACGCAAATGCGGAGTAAGCCAGCCCAAGCTCTGCTGAACTTGCGCAATTTCGTTAAGAGTATGGCAGCGGAGCAGATCACGTCGAGTGACTTCCAACAGGGCGTTGATCGCAGCGCGGCGCTGGAAAGTGTTCGTCGTGAGGTGCACCGTTGCCTTCAATAATGCGTCACGGTCCTGCTCTCCCACCAGCACCAGCAACGGTGTCAGGAACGGCTGTGGCAGCAGCATCGCTTCGTCCCAGTAGGCCGGGGATCGGTAGAGGAACTGCGTTGCGTGTTGGGGCTGCCGTCTCGCCCGGAGCAGCGCCCAGAGCGAGGTAGGTACTTCGATGGGGAGCAGGAACAGGCGGAAGTAGCCGACTGGACCCGCCACGCCAAACGCCACGCCTGCCGCTACGTTTCCCGCTATGTCTAACGCTACGCCTAACGCCATGCCTAACGCCATGCCTAACGCCACGCCAAACCCCACGCTTAACGCCACGCCTGCCGCTACGTTTCCCGCTATGTCTAACGCTACGCCTCCCGCCACGCCTAACGCCATGCCTAACGCCATGCCTAACGCCATGCCTCCCACTACGCCTAACGCCACGCCTCCCGCCATGCCTAACGCTGCGTCTAACGTCACGCCTACCGCTACGCCTACCACCACGCCTGCCGCCACGCCAAACGCCACGCTGCGCAGACCCTCAGTGAAATCAAAAGGGACGCCTACCGCCCCCAACATCAGACCTATGAGCGTTGTGAGGAAAAACGGGGTCACCGCGCTAACGACGAACGCTTGAGCGGCGAGTCGCCATTTCCGCTGGAGATCGAACTGCTCCACTTCCCGCCTGAAGCTGTTGGAGCGGAAAAATATCATCCATAGCAGCCAGAGGCATTTATGGACAAAAGTTCTGACGGCTTGCATGGAACTACTTCTCTTTCTCCTCACCACCGACCACCAGATCTTTGGCTTCCTGTAACGTCTTAATCCACTCCCTGACGGTTTTCAGGGTCGGCCACTGCCATTTCCGTTTCCGCTTTGGGGGGTTGCGCACAATGTCCTCAAACGCTTTTGAAAAGACCCACAAGCCAAAAGGCTTCTCACTATCTTGTACCAGCAGCCCTCGTTGTTGCAGATCCAAACGGACCTGCTCATCGGGCATCTGTCCTTCGAGTTCTAACGCCCATCGGAGCGCTTTTGGTGCTGGTGGCGTCAGGTGTTCCCACAACGCAACGAGATAGTCGTGCACCTCTCGCCCAAAAGCTTGTTCCCATTGTGGTATCTGCCTTGTCTGCGCCTCAAACAGACACGAGTAGGCCAATTGGAGAAAAAACGGGAATCTGCCCGCAAGGTGGAGGAGATGCAAAATCTCGTTATCTGAGACAGTCATACCCACGTCAGCGAAACGCTCTTGTATGAACTGCCTCGCTTCAACCTCGGTAAAGAGTTCGAGAGCGGTGCGTTGGAAGATGTTCCAGAACTGCGAACCAGCGAATTTTTTGTCGCGACACAGCTCAAAGAGTGAATGTTGAGTTGCTGTAACGAGGGCCAGACCATCTTGAGCAAGACTCCGCAAGCCGTCGAAGAAGCCAACGCTGAAAGCCTCATTTCCTACCACTTGCTCGAACTCATCGAGACACGCCACAACCTGTTTCTCGGCAACGGCGTTCTCAAGGTCTCGGAACGTGCTACCTTGCGAGCCTAGGGCGTTGAGCATTCGTGCGTAAAAATCTCCTTCGCTCTTGACTCGTTGGACGTCCAGGTAAATCAACCGAGTTCCCAGCGGGAGATGAGGCCGTCCCGTATGACAGATGTAGTGTAGCAAAGACGACTTGCCGATGCGCCGCTCACCGACGACCGAGACGCTTTGCATCTTGCCGATACAGGAAAAGATTTGATTCAGTTCCGCTTGCCGCCCGAAGAATTGGGCGGGGTCGCGAATCGCTCCCCGTTGCGTGAAAGGATTGGGTAGGAATTGCGCGCTCATTCGTTCCTCTCCGCTTTATTAGAGAAGACGTGCGCACGGCGCACGCTACCAAAAGGTTACTCCGATCTGGCAACAATCAGATCCGACAAAAACTCTAGCATATAGCGATTGACCAGTTCGGGTTGTTCTTGTTGCACCCAGTGGCTGCAACGGGGAATGTATTTGATTGCGAAACGATCCGTGAAGTACGGCTCCATGTTGTAGGTAAGTTCTTTGCCCAAGGCGATGTCTTCCTCGCCCCAGATCAGGAGCGTTGGGCAGGTGATCTTGGCAAATTGCCGTTCCCCGCGGCGCACGGTTTCGCGAAATGCGGCCCGGTAGTAGTTGATCGCCGCGGTCAGCGCCCCAGGTTTCTCTAGCGCCTCAACGTACCGTTGCAGATCCTCGTCT
>JBGPOI010000297.1:0-6346 GCA_041487975.1 Binatia bacterium
GGTATGCACCTTTTTTAAGGACTGAGGACTGAGGACTGAGGACTGAGGAACAGAGGGGGGCAGTTCGGCTTTCTCGACGTTAGCCGCATAGCCGCATTTATCGCAACTGACGATTGCGTCCTCGCCGGAGTCGGCCAGCACCTGAAACTCGTGTGAGAGCGTGCCACCGATCGCGCCGGTGTCGGCTTCGACCGGACGATAGATCAGACCACAACGATCGAAGATGTGTTGATAGGTGGCGTACATGTTCTGATATTCGCGCTGGCAGTCGGCAAAGTCGGCGTGGAAGGAGTAAGCATCCTTCATGATGAACTCACGACCGCGTATGAGGCCGAAGCGCGGCCGCACTTCATCACGAAACTTGCTCTGGATCTGATACAGGTTCAGCGGCAGGTCGCGGTAGGAGTGCAACTCACGGCGCACGATGTCGGTCACGATCTCTTCATGAGTCGGGCCGAAACAGAAGTCGCGCTCGTGACGGTCTTTGATGCGCAGGAGTTCTTTGCCGTAATGTTCCCAGCGTCCGCTCTCCTGCCACAACTCAGCCGGACAGACGGCGGGCATGAGGATCTCCTGCGCGCCGGCGCGGTTCATCTCCTCGCGAACGATAGCCTCGACCTTGCGCACAACCCGCAAGCCCAAGGGGAGAAAGTCATAAATGCCGCGCGCGACCTGGCGGATCATGCCCGCCCGCACCAGCAGGCGATGGCTGACCACTTCGGCTTCGGCCGGGTCTTGGCGGAGCGTGGGGATCAACGATTGTCGGTATCGCACAAGTGTATCGTACTGAACAAAGAATAATCGCTGCGAGGCAGATTAGACAGGGCAGGGCAGGGGTGTCAAGACGGCTGTGGAGTGGCTTTGGAATACCCAGCCGCGTAAGCTGGAATGAGTATAACGAATTTCAGCGCTGGGTTGAGCCGAGCGAAACCCAGCCTACGACACTGAGATTAGCTGTTGTCACCGTCTTAGACTGCTAGGCATGACGACCACCATGCTTAACGCATAGGCCCTCCCAAAATTCGCGCTAAGGGATGCCTCCCTTCCTCTCGTGTTTGTGTGTCCAGTGAGCGTCAATTCCATCCCAGCCGTTGCCCTGAAAGACATGGCCACATTCGGGACAGGTCCTAGGAGGCGTCTTTGGTAAGCCTTTCTTGCAGCACAGACAAGGTGACTTCATGGAATCTTCTTGATGCGACTCTAACAAGAACTAGCCTACCGAACGGAACTGGCAAACGCTGCTTCCCATGCCGTCCAACTCCGACACGCAAAGAAGCCATTTGTCGCCAAAAGGATACCGATCCATAACACGCTCGTTGGCCAAATCTCAAGCGTTAAATCGCTTGTGTGAGGCTGCATAACTTGCAGCCTCACATCCTGGCGTTGTGATACAGGCTGTTACTTATGTTCCAGCGCATGCATCGCCACGCTGCCGTGGGCAAATGAACCACCGGCCCGCAGCGCCATGGCGACGAAGATGCTCTCCGCGACTTCTTCATCACTCGCACCAGCCACCTTGGCGCGCTTGACGTGTGTATCAATGCAATACGGGCACTGGGTGATGTGCGCGGCGGCCACAGCGATCAGTTCCTTGGTTTTGACGTTGATCGCCCCATCTTCAAAAACCTTGGCGTCGAACTCTTGGAACGCTTTAAAGAGATTGGGCCGCAGGTCGCGGAGTTTGCGCAGGCTCTTGATGCCTTCCGGTGAATAAAAATTGTCGCTCATAATGCCTCCTTGGTAACGAGTTGGTTAGTAGGTCACTGCCTTTCGTTCACCCTTCGACAGGCTCAGGGCGAACGGGACATTGATTGAAGCCGTTAAAGATTTGCCGTTCATGCTGAGCTTGTCGAAGCACGAAACACTGCCGTTTCAGGCGTGAAACTGGACTTCCCGAGAGAACCGCTCGCTCAGAATTGCGACCGCCTGGTTCACCATCTCTTCGACTATTTCCCGCGCTGGGCGGATCTTCTTGAGCAGACCCACCGACTGACCGGCGATGCCGGGATAGATGTCTTTCATACCAGCCTGGCGAGCGGCTTCGAGGATGGGAAAAGCGATCAACGATTGAAAGGGCATCGGCAGGGCCTGCAGCCCCGACGCCTCGAACTCTTCGGACCATTTGTTCTTGAGCTGACGCACCGGTTTGCCGGTCATGCAGCGGCTGATGATGGCGTCTTCGCTAGCGGCTTCGACGATAGCTTCTTTCTGGAAGTCGTCGATCCCGGCTTCAGGCGTAGCGAGGAAAGGCGTGCCACACCAGATGCCGACTGCACCGAGCGCTAGCGCGGCAACGATGCCGCGGCCGTCGGCGATACCGCCAGCCGCGACCACCGGCGTTGGCGCGACAGCATCCACTACTTGCGGCACGAGCACCACCGTGCCGATGCGGCCGCTGTGTCCACCTCCGTCAGTGCCTTGAGCCATGATGATGTCAACGCCGCCGTCCTTAAAACGTGTTGCGTGCTTGACCGCGCCGGCGATAGCCATGACTTTTATGCCACGAGCGTGCGCATCCTTCACCAGAAAAGAGGGATTGCCAAGCCCGGCGACATAGACCGGCACTTTCTCGTCCAGCACTACCTGGATTTGCTTGTCAAAGAAGTCCTTGGAAAAGGCCAGGCTCCTGCGGACGCGTGATTTGCTGGGGTCCAGATCAGGGATGTGATGGCGTTCTTTGAACTTCTTGGCGAAGTCGATGTGGGACTGCGGTAGCTCAGCGCGGAACTGTGACACGCTCCCTGCCGAAGGGACGGTCGAGGGCAGAAGAGTGTCCACGCCAAAAGGCTTGTCGGTCAGTTTGCGCGTACGCTGGATCCACTCAGACAATTCGTCCGGACCCAGAGCCGCGGCGCCAAGAATGCCCAGCCCGCCCGCGTTCGACACCGCCGCGGCTAATTCTGGGGTAGACGCGCCGCCCATGCCGGCGAGCAAAATCGGGTACTTGATGCCTAACATGTCGCACAGCGGAGTATGCAGTATTTTCTCTGACATCGCGGGCGAACCTCCTTCTCGCGGACAGATATTATGGGCCGACACTATCGCAGAATGGGGGGAGAGGCTAGAGGTCGGAGTGCAGGGACTGTGCTATTGTCCCCACCTCGTATAGATTCCCCGCACATCGACATGCACGAAGGGACCGTGGGCGCGGGTTTCTCGATATCGTGCCAAACCGCCGGTCAAGAAGCGTTGGATGCGTGATTCATTCATGAAGCCGTCCGCCAAGAGTTGCTGAACGCGGGGTTCGTTCATGAAACCACTCGTCAAGAATCGCTGGATGCGCGGTTCGTACATCTTGCTCACAATGTTGTACAGCACTGCGGTGTCTTGAAAATTCACGACACCGTCCCTGTTCAGATCATCCATCTCACCATCCCGGGGATTCGCGTCGATGAAAATATCTGCAGCGTCTCCCCAAACGTGCCGACTATAGGTCGTCGAGTTGCCAATCGCTCTATTGTAATAGGGAGTCCGGTATCCGCTCATGACCTCGAGTGTAGGGCAACGATAGCCTGTTTCATTCGCCTTTTTGAGAACAGTCTCAAGAACGAGCAAGAGACGAGAATCCAAGACAAGGTATTTCGGGTACTCGCTTTCCTGTTTGCACAGAAACTGCCGCAATCTGAAATGCGGGCTGATCAGGACATTTTCATTTTCTTGAGTGACTTCAATAAATCCACGCGGTGGGTGATAGGTCGATAATTGTTTGAATGGCGTACGCGGGTAGTTGCCGATCCGATACCCGTTCACATACCCGCTAGTGAGCTGAGAAAAGGGAACCATGACAAAAACATTGAGCACGATGGTCGCTCCCCAATCAGAATGGAGGATTTTGACGGGATACACACCGGCTTTCCGCGGTGCCTGCCAAGACCAGGTGTTCGGTCCAATTTGCGTCATGTCAAACGCAGCCTGGAGGAGGTATGCGTTTTTTTCCTCTGCTTCGCCGACTGCAAGAATGAACTTTTCCGCGGGAAGCACGAACGCACTGTTAATTCGGTACGCGAGTCGCTCATCGTTCAGCCGAGCTGGAAAGGGAGCTATTTCAGGCGAGAAGGAAAATGGCGCTTCAAGAACAGCAGCCTGATCGTATTCTTGCGAGAGGTGCACTGCTGGTTCTCGGAGAACGTCAGGTTGAGCTTTTTTGCCAGAGGATTTTGGCTGGGTTTTGGCGATGAAAGTTCTCTTATTTTTCTTTGCGGAAGTGCTGGTGGCTGATTTGCTGGAGGTATGAATGACAGCTTTGCGACGGGCTTTTGCTGCGGGCTTCTTGGTCGGTTTCGTGATCGCGTGGACACTAGTTGTTTTTTGTGGGGAGTTGCTGGACGTTTGGGCAATCGTATTTGCCTTGTTCTTCTTCGACGAGGCGGAAAGGGCTGGTTTCGCCAGCACGGGTTGGGTAAAGCAGAGGATAACGAGCAGCAACGGCGTTTGTAGCCCGCAGGTGTGTCGCCATTTCTTCCCCATAGCGTAGCTCCTCCTGTTCTGGCGTAGTGACGATAGCGGACCGCAAAGATCGACCTTCCTACAAAGTTGGCTGTGCCTCGGGTGAAGGCGCAGGCTGAGATTCGGGTTGAGTTGCCGGCGGCGTCTCCAGCTGAACCGTAGGCTGGCTTTCTGCTTGGGTTTTCGGCTGAGGGGTTACCGGCTTTGCCATAGGCAGGCGCGTGCCAGGCAACTGGTCATAGCCGTAGATATCGTTGCGAAATTGTACGGTTCCCTCCCGATCGACCCAGGCGGTCCAATACTGGATATAGACAGGGATCGGTTCCGGTAACCAGACGGTTTTCTCTTTCTGTCGCTCGATAACGGCAAGAATGGCATCCCGGGTCCACTCAGAGGCCCCGCGCAGGACGTACTCTGCCAGGTCAAGCGGCTTCTCGATGCGGATACACCCGTGACTGAAGGTGCGTACTGCTCGGTTGAATAACTCTTTGGCTGGCGTGTCGTGCAGGTACACGCCATGCGCATTAGGAAACATGAACTTTACGCGGCCCAGCGCATTGGTCGGGCCTGGTTCCTGACGGAGCACGTTCTGATACGTCTTGGTGGAGATCGGCGACCCGTCGATTGCGTTGGGGTCGGAAATTTGTTTTTCCCCGACAGGGATACGACGAATGACAAATCCATGTTTGGAGAAGTATTGGGAATCTTTGCGGGACAACGGAAACAGTTCTTCCTCAGCGATGCTCTTGGGCACATACCAGTACGGATTCAGCACGAGATGGGTCATGGTCGCGCTGAAGGTGGGTGTGTTGCGGCGCTCCAGCATTTTGCCCACCACGACTTTCATGCTCATCACCGGTTGGTCGTTTTCCACGACGGCTAGGGTGAAATTTGGGATATTGACGTCAATGTGGCGCAACCCGAGATCGGCTGGGAGGGCACGCCACCGTTCCATATTCACTGCGAGCTGCTGAACACGGTCTTCGGCAGACACATCGAGGGCTGCCAGGGTTGCGTCTCCCACGACCCCGTCCGCGCTCAAGCCATGCCGCCGCTGAAATTTTCTTACAGCCTGTTCGACTGCTTTGTCAAACAGCTCGCTGTCACTTGGACTAATGTCCTGCGCTCCTTTATGTCCTGGAGATGCGCTGGACAGCTTGCCATTTTGCTGCGCTTTCACCGTCAGCTCGCCTGTCACTTGCAGTCGGTCGCGGAGTTTGGTCACATGTTCATCGCGGTCTCCTAGGTGCAACTTAGGTCCCTCAGGAACAAGCGGCCATCCACCATGGGCAGCGATGTCGCGGTACTGGGCTAACGCCTTTTGTAACTTGGTGTATTCCGGGTGTTGCGGTGGAAGGGCTGTGATGGCATCCACAAGACGGTCGGCCTCCACAGCGGTCTGCAGCACCTGGACGAGATCTGCTTTTTGGTGTTTTTCAAACCATGCGGCATCCATCCTGTCCAGTCTGACCTTCCCGACCGATACGCGAGCACCGTAGGTGAGAAAGGTGTCCGTCAGCAGGAGATCGAGGTCTGCGAGCCTGCGTGGGTCGAAGGGCTGCTGACGCGCTTCCTGCAAGAGCATTTTGAGTTTAGCCAGAGGATAGTCTTCAGGACGTAATCCTGCACGTTCAGCTTCTGCTTGAATCGTATTGATGAGAGCGTCCGCAAAGGGAAGGGGCCCTGCGTCGTTGCTCCACGCCGGGCTATAGCCGCGTCCTTCATAGAAACGGGAGAGCATGACAGCAGCCCGAAGGGGTTCCTTCCCTACGGTCAGCTTGGGCAAGGGCTTTGCGGTCTTCAGCGATTGTACTTCTGTTGGGGCTGCC
Organism: Binatia bacterium; assembly: GCA_041487975.1. GTDB lineage: Bacteria > Desulfobacterota > Binatia > Bin18 > Bin18 > JACQEL01. The sequence continues at coordinate 6,276 of JBGPOI010000297.1, forward strand.
GTCGGAGCGGTCGCAGAAGTACTTGTGGTGTTGCTAGACGCGGTTTCTTCCGTACTTGGTAGAGGGGGACC
>JBGPOI010000298.1:0-6334 GCA_041487975.1 Binatia bacterium
GGAGCGCTTTGAGCCACTGACTTGAACACTTCCTTAGTCCCGACCCCCGTCTGGCTAATCGTTTCACTTTGCTCCTCTAAAGAACCAGTTTTTGTGGCGGACCCTGGGGTTAGGCTCTGCTTTACAAAAGCAAGCCATTCGTTGAAGAACGTGCCTAGCCTATTGATCGTGAGATCGAACTTAGGCGGATGCTCCCCTGACGATTGCAAGGTCCATATTCCGGCAACGCCAAGGAGAAGAGCCAGAACGATCATGGTTCTATTTGGCGCGACACGAGTTGACCAAGGTTGAGAAGATTCCCCTCCTCGCTCGTTTTCTCCCTTATTCGCAGTCGTTGCAGTGAACGTCACCTCGGACGGTGCGGATGTCTCAGAGACACTCCCTCTCTGGAGTGAGGGTGATGCTTCCTGGGACTCCGCTAGGAGCGGAGCAACTCTGATTGTCCCGTTGGCAACTTGGGCATCTCTGTTTTTGAGCAGGAGATCCTGGGCTACTTCTTCAATGATCTGGGCGGAGACTCGGTTCTGATAGGTTCCGTAGGCCAGTAACAGCGCGTTATCGCAGATGATGTTGATTTGGCGGGGACTTCCCTGCGAATAGACGGCAATCCGCCGAATGGCGTCAGGAGTGAACAGATCTTGATTGTCGTAACCGACGGTGTGCAGTCGGTGAAAAATGAAGGGGCCGACCTCTCGTTCTTTCAGGCGATCAAGTCTGCACCAGATCGCGACTCGGTCTTTGAGCTGACGCAGCGAAGACTGCGTGAGCTTGAGTTCAAGTTCGTTCTGTCCGACTAAGAAGATTTGCAGTAGTTTTTCTCTTCCTGTCTCCAGGTTTGACAGGAGACGAAGATTTTCTAGGGCTTCGACACTCAGGTTGTGCGCTTCGTCGATGAGAACCGCCGCAGTCTCTCCCTGCTCAAGTCGCTTCAGTAAGAATGCGTTCAGCGCCTGGATCTTCTCGACGCGTCCCACCCCTCCTATCGAGATCTCGAAATCGCTACAGATAGCATCAAGGATTTCATCGAAGGTCCACGTTGTATTGTAAACAAACGCGAAATGAACGGAATCTCCTACATTGGTCATCAAGCGACGGAGGAGCGTTGTTTTTCCCGTCCCCACTTCACCCGTCAGGACGATAAAACCTTTCCGTTGTCTGATTCCGTAGAGCAGGCTTGCGTAGGCTTCCTGGTACGCTGGACTCGGATAGAAAAATCGCGGATCGGGGGTGACGTGGAATGGTTGTTCACGCAAGCCGAAGTGTTCAGTGTACACGTCAAGCCCCAGGGAGAAATCTTGATTCTTCCCGTCCGCCACAAAGTGAGGTCCAGGCGCCATCCAGTGTAGATAAACCTCAAGAAGGGATCGTCCCTCCTCTGCATCACTGGGTTAGCCAATCGGGGCGGGGAGGAGGAGTTGCCTCTGGCGGACAGGGCTCCGCCCATGCGGGGGTTTCCCCTTCTTTCCGCTCTTCACCGTGAGGGGAGAGCCAAGGACGCGACACAGACCTCTCTGGGTAGAGAGGAGGACCGGCTTAACGGGCGGAGCCTATGGCTTCAGCTCGTTCCGCCGTCGTTGCGATCATCCATCCACTCTTCACATGGTACAGCGGCACCACAACCTTCAAGTCGCGATTGAGGAGCTTCATCAGGAGTTGGACCCGCCCTTTGGCATCGGGCGGATTCTGTAAAATGCCCGCGAGCCCGGCCAGGGGGCCGGAGGTAACCTGCACTAGCGCCCTCACCGTCAGCGAGGAGTGGGCGGGCAGGACCCCCGCCGCCGTGGCCCGCTGCTGGAGAAACCCGATGACTTCCTCGTCCACCGGCGCCGGCGTGTTGTTGAAACTCACCAAGCGTCTGACCCCCGGACACCACACCACCGCGTAATACTCGTCCGGCATCTGTAGCCGGACAAAGAGATAATTGGGAAACAAGGGCACGAGTGTGCGGTGTGAGAGCAGCGGGGCCGGCAACTGTAGTTGGGGGAAGAACACCTCCAGGCCCTTTTGTGTGAGGTGGTAGTGTGCATAAGCCTCACGCGCGGGCTTGGAGTAGACTACATACCACTGTCGTTGGGCAGTCTCAGCCATAAAGTGATCGCTGGGGCGAAGTATTGCAAGAGCGATGCCAGGGGCGGTGGAACGCCGCTGGGCGCCGAGGGCCGAGGAAATTCACGAAAAGGCTGGCTTATAGGGGGCGGGAACCCTGGTCCAGCCCTCGGGGTGTCTGGGACAGCCGGACAGTCTGTTGTTCCTCTTAATGCCACTTAATGCCACGGGGAAGGAAAGCTCAGCCGGGGCGTGCCAACCCACGGTGCCCGGGTGTCCAGGTCGGCTGTCCGACTGAGTCGGACAGTCCCCGTGCTCATAGCAAATTTTTCCTATAGTTTTGCGCTCTTAGAGTGTCCGGTGACATCCAATAGCCGCGCAATGGCAGGAGCATGTCGCCCGGTATTCTGACTGCCCCTTTGTCTCCCACAATCACGGAAGCTCACCCGGCTGCGCCCCCACCGGGACGAAGACTGAGGGAACCCTTATCGCCGAGCCGTAGCCTCGAAGCCCGCTGGCAAATAATCCGAGACGCATTGCAGTCGGCATTCTGGCGGTGGGGGAGATCGCTCGGATCGAACAGACGGTGACCCAAGCGGTGGCGCCCGCGGTCGCGGAAGTCCAGCTTTACGTTCAGACCCACGACACCAATGTCGATGAGACGCTGGGGTGGGAGCAACAGCACCGGCGCTGGCTGTGGACAGTGGTCACGGCCCAGGTACGCGTGTTTGCGATTGCCACCTCACGGGGGGCCGCGGTGTTAGCGGCCTTGTTGGGCGAGCGGTATGGGGGGATTGTCACCAGGGATCGGGCCAAAGCCTACGACACGCGCCCGCTGCGGACGAGACAACTGGGCTGGGCGCATCTCGCGCGGGATTGCCAAGCGATGATTGATCGGGGCGGCCCGGCTCGGCCCGTGGGCGAGGCCTTACTGGAACATGCCCACGTGCTGTTTGCCTGGTGGTACTGGGTGCGTGATGGCACCTGGACGCGCTCGACTTTTCAGCAGTACGTGCGCACCTTGCGCGCCTCTTTCCGCCTGGAGCTGGAGAACGGCAGGGCGTGTAGTTGTCCCAAGACCGCGGCCACCTGTCGGGAGTTGCTGACCCGAGAGGCCGCACTGTGGACGTTCGTGCGGGTCGAGGGCATTGAGCCCACCAACACCGCGGCGGAAAGGCAACTCCGGCATGCGGGGCAATGGCGCAAGGTGAGCTACGGCACCCAGAGTGCGCAGGGCAGTCGGTTCGTGGCCTCGATCCTGACGGGTGTGGTGACCTGTCAGCACCAGGGGCGCAACGTCATAAGCGCTAACTTAGAGCGTGTCGCAGAACTCTCTAAGCTTAACAGTTAGCCTGCAATCAGACAGCAGTCCACCCTGTGAACGCATACTTAGGACTATGGGACAAAACCCCCACCGCATGGCATAAGGTCAAGGTGTCATTGCGAGCGGAGCGAAGCAATCTTTGCCCGAAAACAGAGATTGCTTCGTCGCTTACCACTCCTCGCAATGACAGTCTCGTCTCCTCTGCTCCGTTGTTCGTCCAGAGTTTTGTCTCACAGTCCTTAGACATCAACATAAGATCGTAAAAATAAGATCGTAAAAGGGCCATTTCGAGTCATTAAGATGCCTTCTCTAACTTCTCGACAATTGCTTCCATCAGCCAGCGGCACCAGGGGGCGCTAGGGTGGCAACAGCCGGAAGGGGAAGGGGACGTGGCGGCGAATCGTCGCGAAATGTGGGTCAGCGGTGAGGAAGAGGGCACCAGTGTAGCGAGCAGTGAGGGCCAGCAGGCAGTCATTCTGCAGGCGAGCTAGGCCGACCGTTTCATGATCCGGGAAAATCTGTGGCAAGAGTCGTCCCGTGTCATACCAACACCGCCGCCACGACGGTGGTTCCAAGGGGACGAGCTGGCGGACTAGTGTCTCCACCTGCCGTCGATTCGGACCGGCCACGCCCCGTAACAGCTCACTGGCGACAACCGGCGAGAGCCGCACCGGGCAGCGACCCACCTCGCGTAGGGCAACGTCGACGGCAAGCGCCCCGGACAGGACAGGAACATGAATGCTCGTATCAAAGAAGGCGATCATCGACGGACGACCGTTTGACCGTTCCCGCGGTCTCATGCAAGACCTGGTGCGACCGCAACCGTTCTTCCTCTTCGGCCAGGAGGGTATTGATGAGTTCAGACTGCGTTTTCGCTCTGCGCGCACGCATCAGCCGTCGCAGGCGGGCCTCAGGGATGCGCACCGTCAGCGCTTTGCGTGTCACTGCCATTGCTGTTCTCCGTATGACAATTATTTCTTTTCGTCATACATAACAAAACCGCGACGGTATCGCAATCGCCTCTGAGAGAGAGCGCTGCTGCCTGGCGCTGTCCCCACGGTGTGATGTCGTGGGGAGGCTCTGCCATGCAACTGACAGACTTTGCCCGCAAGGTGCCGGATGACGTGTGGGCGCGTTTCGATTCTACACTTCCGGCCCGGATGGACGACCTTACTGTCTCAACTCAGGACTGAGGTTATGTTATCTCTACGGCCGCCGGCTGCTCATTCTGCTCAATGACGCACCCCCGTGCAAACGCTGTGCGAGGGGACAGGGAACGTTTTCTCTCAAGACCTTCGAAGGAGGCAATCGCCGGTATCCTGGCTGTCCGCCACACACACGGACTGCCGCTTCCTCCCCAAGAGACCCTTGTTGAGGTCGATCTGGCAGCCTAGATTGTTTTCGATCACCAGAGGGCCAGCCACATGATCTACTACCGTGCTGACGGTCGGCATCTCTCTATCCCTGGACCATAGAGAGCTTGACCGTGGTCTGCTCAGAGGTCTTATCCGCGCCGCTGGGATCACGGTAGAGGAGTTCGTAAGGCTGCTGTAACACGCGGATGCAGTGCCGCTTCTAAACCAGGCGGCATAAGAATGGGACACTCATGCCGCCTGCTCTAATTCCTGTTGCTCCCCTGCTGCCGTCACTTCCGGTGTGTAGTACAGGTGCGAGAGTTTGTAGTGCCACGGCCCATTGGTCGCTCAATGCTGCTCCACATCCCAGAGCAGATCCGCGAGGCGTTTGCGCTGGTGAGTGCGGGTGCACTTGTCATGGACATCACCGAAGGCGCGCTCAATCGGGTTCGCCTGCGGGCAGTAGGTCGGTAGGAATAACAACGCAAAGCGGGAGTGTACAGCCAGCCAGCGCTCGACCGCCTTCGCCTTGTGAATACCGTAGTTGTCCACGACCACGGAGATTTTGGCGAACTTTGCCTGCGGGTACCGCCACTCCAGACGATCCAGCAACGCCCGGAACAGCGCGTTGGTCTTGCGCGGGCTCGGGCAATGGACGATCCGCCCGCTCTTCGGCTCCAGCGCCCCCGCCAGAGAGTGTTTCTGGTTCTGTCCGGGCGTCACCAGCTTGCCCATCTCACCCTGGGGCATCCACTGATAGCCGACCTTCGGCAGCAGGTGAATGTCGAGCTCATCGGCAAACAGCACCACGGCCCGTTTCCCCAGGGTTTCGCGCGTGTGACGGATACGGGCGAGCTTCTCGACCCGCTGCAGGTCGTCGTCGCGGGCGATCAACTGGGCCCGCTTCCCTACCCAGCCCAGCGCGTGCCCCCAGCGCCGCAGGGTCGAGGACGAGACCACGAGGCCCCGCTGGAGCGTGAGTTGCACCACCCGCGTTGCGCACCTCCACCGCGTGCGGCACCACCCGTAGGTCGCCGGCGCCTTCTTGAGTAATGCTACCAGGCTGCGGCGCAGCGACGGTGGCAGCCCTGACGTCTTGGCCGCCGGCGCGGTCGGGTCGCCGAACAGAGCGGCAAGCTCTTGGGCGTGGTAGGCGTTCACCATGCGGTAGACACTCGAGCGCGAGCAGAAGAGGACTGCGGAGACCTCGGTCGGCGTCCGCCCGGCGGCGCACAACCGCAGGACATGCCGCGCGAGTAGGTAGCCGTACCGAGCACGCCGTAACTCGGCCCGCCTCCATGCTTGCTCGGGCTGTGGAATATCCAGTATGGTCGAGCCGGGCACAGTGATTCCTCCACGCTATCTCGAATGTGTAGCAACTCTCGCAATACCAAAGAGGTCCTCACTGTGCCACTCTCATGCATCCTGGTTTAGGAGGAGACATGTTGAGGCGCATGCTCAAAAGCAAGATCCATCGAGCCACAGTCACAAGGATCGACTTGGATTATGAAGGAAGTATCACCGTGGATGTGGCACTGATGGAGGCGGCGGGTCTGTTGCCCTATGAGGCGGTATGGGTGTGGAATATTCACAACGGTGAGCGCTTTGA
>JBGPOI010000299.1:0-6333 GCA_041487975.1 Binatia bacterium
ACCGGTGTATCGCGTGCTGCGGGAGAGCGAGGCCCAGAGCCGCTTTGAGGCGGCGATGCAAAAGGGCTTGACGCCGCTAGTGGGCCGAGCCGAAGAGCTCGCACTGCTGCAGCGGCGCTGGGAACATGCCAAAGCCGGCGAAGGCCAGATGGTGCTGCTCAGCGGCGAGCCCGGGATTGGCAAATCCCGGCTGGTGCAGGAGTTCAAAGAGCAGCTCGAGCACGAGGGTGTGACGCGCATTGAGTTTCGCTGCTCGCCCTATCACCAGAACAGTGCGCTGTATCCGGTGATTGAACATATGCAGCAGCTGCTAGAGTTTCAGAGAGGCGATAGCCCTGAAGAGAAGCTGCATAAGCTGGAGGTAGGGGCACGGCGCGCCGTGCCCCTACAGCCCGAGGCGGTGCCACTGTTTGCTGCGCTGCTGTTTCTGCCACCCCCCGCTGGTTACCCGCCCCTGAATTTGAGTCCGCAGAAACAGAAGCAAAAGACGCAGGAAGCGTTGGTAGCGTGGTTGCTGGCAGAGGCAGAGCGGAAGACTGTGCTCGCCACGTGGGAAGACGTGCACTGGGCGGACCCGTCAACGCTGGAGGTGTTAAACCTGGTCGTGGACCAAGCGCCGACCGCCTGCCTGTACGTGCTGCTGACCTTTCGACCTGAGTTCATGCCACCCTGGGGGAACCGGTCGCATCTCAGCCAGATTACGCTGAGCCGGTTAGGGCGCAGTCAGGTCGAGGCGATGGTCGAGCGGGTGACGGGCGGGAAAGCCTTGCCATCTGAGGTGGTGCAGCAAATCGTGGCCAAGACCGATGGCGTGCCGCTGTTTGTCGAAGAGTTGACCAAGACAGTGGTGGAGTCGGGGTTACTCACCGCCGTCAATGACCACTATGAGTTAATTGGTCCTCTCCCGCCCCTGGCGATTCCCAGCACCCTACAAGACTCCTTGATGGCGCGGCTAGATCGGTTGGCGACGGTGAGGGAAGTGGCGCAGCTCGGGGCCACGCTGGGGCGGGAGTTCACCGCTGAGCTGATCCAGGCGGTGTCCCCGCTGGACGAGCAGACGTTGCAGAACGGGTTGGCCCAGTTAGTGGGTGCCGAACTGGTTTACCAGCGGGGTGTAGGGGCACAGGCCCGGTACGTGTTCAAGCATGCGCTGATCCAGGATGCGGCCTATCAGTCATTGTTGAAGAGCACACGGCAGCAATATCACCAGCAGATAGCACAGGTGTTGGAGGAGCGGTTTGTCAACTTGGTCGAGACCCAACCGGAGTTAGTTGCTCATCACTACACGGAGGCGGGGTTCCCCACGCAAGCTATTCCCTACTGGCAGAGGGCAGGCCAGAGAGCCGTCGAGCGTGCTGCCCATGCGGAAGCGGTTAGTCACCTTACCAAGGGGTTAGAATTGCTTAAAGCCCTGCCGGACACCCCCGAGCGTACCCAGCAAGAACTCACGCTGAAAGTCGCTCTGGGCGCGGCTTTGATGGCCACCAGGGGCTATGCAGCCCCGGAAGTGGAAAAGATCTACGCTTCGGCACGAGAGCTGTGTAAGCGAGTAGGGGAGACCCCTCTGCTCTTCCGGGTGTTGGGGGGATTGGAGGCGTTTTATTTTGTCCGAGGAGAATTGCAGACAGCGCGTGAACTCGGGGAGCAACTCCTGCGCCTAGCCCAAAGCGTACAGGACCCGGCCCTCTTCCTGAGAGCCCATACGGCACTGGGGCTCGCCCTGTTCCATCTTGGCGCATTGACACAGGCCCGAGAACACCTGGGGCAGGGCATTACCCTCCACGATTCCCAGAAGCGCCGCTCCCACGCCCTGCAGGACCCTGAGGTGGTTTTCCTTTGCTATGCGGCCCTGGTCTTCTGGCATCTTGGCTACCCGGACCAAGCCCAGAAGAAAATTCACGAGGCGCTCACCCTCGCACGCGAGTTGTCCCACCCGTATAGCTCGGCTCTAGCCCTGTATTTTTCCGCCTCACTGCATCAGTTCCGCCGGGAGGGGCGAGCAGCCCAAGAGCAAGCGGAGGCAGTAATCGCGCTTGCGACCGAGCAGGGATTTTCGTTCCTGTTAGCTCATGGCACGACTCTGCGAGGCTGGGCGCTAACCGAACAAGGGCAGGGAAGGGAGGGAATCGCGCAGATGCAGCAAGGCCTGGCTGCGTACCAAGCCACAGGATCAGAGCTGTTCCGGCCGTATTATCTTGCCCTGTTGGCTGAGGGATATGGAAGAGCGGAGCAGACAACGGAGGGGCTGGCCGCGCTGACCGAGGCGTTAGCTGCAGTACACAAAAATGGGGAGCGCATCTACGAGGCGATGCTGTATCGGCTCAAGGGGGAGCTGACGCTGCAAAAGTTTCAAGTTGCAAATTCCAAACTTCAAGTTGCTGACCCCCAATCCCTGACCTCCGACCCCCACGCGGAAGCCGAGGCATGCTTTCTCAGAGCCATTGAGATTGCCCGTAAGCAGCAAGCAAAGTCGTTAGAGCTGCGTGCAGTGACGAGCCTTGCACGTCTGTGGCAAAGCCAAGGCAAGAAAGAGGAAGCCCGGCAGATGTTGGCGGAGATCTACGGTTGGTTCACTGAAGGGTTTGACACGGCGGATCTGAAGGAGGCAAAGACGTTACTGGATAAGTTATCGTAAGGCGGTTGAAAAAGCCGGTACAAGCGAAGCTGATCGCTGAAAGCTGACAGCTAATCGCTATTTTGGTTGCGTCAGCTAGCCTGGGGTGTTATAAACTGACCCGCTGCTACAGAAAAAGCCAGAAGGCCATCTCTCTTCTTACCTCTCTGGCCTTGCTTTCTGGCGCAAAAACCATTGTAGTTTACGAAACCGCCCGGCGTGAGCGCGGGCTCATCAGGAGGAGGGAACTTTGCACGCAATCACTTACGAATCTCCCAAGTCGCTCGTCCAGGCCCTGAGCTTGCTCGCCGCCGCGGGTGAGAAAGGGCGGGTCCTGGCCGGAGGTACGGACCTACTCATTCAGATGCGGGCCGGCGTCAGGAAACCGGACCAGCTTATCGACGCCAAGAGCATCGCCGAGTTGCAGGTCCTTTCATTCAGCCCACAAGAGGGGCTCCGCCTCGGCGCCGCGGTCTCGTGCTGCCGCCTCATCGAAGACCCTACCGTGCGGCAACATTATCCCGGTCTGGTAGAGGCTGCGGGCCTGATCGGCTCTGTACAAATCCAGAGTCGCTGTTCTTTGGGCGGCAACCTGTGTAACGGCTCGCCGGCTGCGGATACCACCCCGGCATTGATCGCTCTAGGGGCCGTGTGTCACGTCGTTGGGGCAAAAGGCACGCGCACGGTGGCCGTCGAGGACTTCGTGGTCTCGCCGGGCCGCACCGTGCTGCAACCGGATGAACTGCTGGTTGAGTTCCGCATCCCGACGCCCAAGCCGCACTCTAGTGACTGCTACCAGCGCTTCATCCCCCGCAATGAGATGGACATCGCCGTGGTTGGCGTGGGGGCTGCGGTGACGCTGAACGGCGACACCTGCACAGCCGCACGCATCGCGCTGGGCGCCGTTGCGCCGACCCCGCTCTTTGCCAAAGAGGCGAGCGCGTCGCTGGTCGGCAAGCCGTTGAACGCAACCACTATAGCCGCTGCGGCCGCGCTGGCACAGCAAATCGCCACGCCGATCACCGACATGCGCGGCACGGCGGAATATCGCAAGCATCTGGTGGGAGTCCTAACACGCCGCGTACTAACCACTGCGGCGGAACGGGCGAGAGCAAAATAGTAACGAGTAATGAGGACTGAGGACTGAGTAGACAAGAGGGAGTGCTTCGGTCCTTCTTTTACTCAGTCCTCAGCGCTCAGTCCTCATTACTGATGAAGCAAGGAAGGGAACAGCATGGCCAATAAGGTACAGGTCGAAACCACACTCAACGGAGAAACCGTCGAGTTTCTGTGCGAGCCGCGTCAGAGCTTGCTCGAAGTGCTGCGCGATGTGCTCGGCTTCACCGGCACCAAGGAAGGATGTCTCACTGGCGACTGCGGCGCCTGCAGCGTCATCCTTGATGGACGGGTCTCCTGCTCGTGTTTAGTCCTCGGGGTCGAGGCACAGGGCAAGACCATCCAGACTGTTGAAGGACTGGCGCAGAGCGACAAACTCCACCCGTTACAGCAGAAGTTTCTTGAACACGCGGCGCTCCAGTGCGGTATCTGCACCCCGGGTTTTCTGGTCGCCGCCAAGGCGCTGCTCGATCGTAATCCCAACCCCACCGAGCACGAGGTTCGCTATGGTCTGGCAGGGAACCTGTGCCGATGCACTGGTTATGATAAGATTGTGCGTGCGGTGTTGGATGCCGCCGCTGTCATGCAAGGGAGGTAAATATGGAAGTGCAAGAACACAAATTTAAAGTCATTGGCACCCGCCCGATTCGACACGACGGGGTAGACAAAGTCACCGGCCGTGCCAGGTATGGGGCCGACATCAGCCTACCCGGGATGCTACATGGGAGGGTGTTACGCAGCCCCCACGCGCATGCGCGTATCAAATCGATCGATGTTTCCGCTGCGCTTGCGTTGCCAGGGGTAAAAGCGGTCCTCACGAGCGAGGATTTCCCCAAGCTCGCAGCCGGCGTTGTGCAAATGGGCGAGCTCCCCATGAATCCCCGCTACTTGTCCATGAACCTCATGGCACAGGACAAAGTGCTCTACGATGGGCATGCGGTGGCGGCAGTGGCGGCGACCAGCTCGCACATTGCTGAGGAAGCAGTCAATCTCATCAAGGTCGAGTACGAACTGCTCCCCCATGTGCAGAACGTCCTCGATGCCATGAAAGACAATGCCCCCATTCTCCTGCCAGAGGTGCGGACGAGCGGCACGCCGGAGAAGAGCGATAAAGAAACGAACATCGCCAGTCAGCTCCGTTTTGCTCGTGGCGATCTCGAAGCGGGTTTCAAGGCCGCCGACGTCGTTGTCGAGCGCGAGTTTGATACCGCCATGGTTCACCAAGGTTATATCGAGCCGCACAATGCAGTGGCGCAATACAACTCCGATGGTCAGACTACCATCTGGGTGAGTACACAAGGTGCCTTTACCACGCGCGATCAGTGCGCCATGGCCCTAAATATCCCAGCCAGCTCAATCAAGGTTGTACCGGCAGAAATCGGTGGCGGATTTGGTGGAAAAATCGGCATCTATCTTGAACCCTTGGCCCTCCTGCTGTCTAAGAAAACCGGCAAGCCGGTCAAGATGGTGATGAGCCGGGCCGACGTACTGCGTGCCACTGGGCCGACGTCGGGCTCACACATTCGCGTCAAGATGGGGGCCAACAAAGCCGGGAAGATTACGGCGGCGCAGGTGTGGATGGCGTACGAGGCCGGCGCGTTTCCCGGTTCGCCAGTTGGCGCCGGTTGTATGACGGCTCTGGCCCCGTACGATTTGGAAAACCTGCAGATCGACGGCTTTGATGTACTGGTCAACAAACCCAAGACCGCTGCCTACCGGGCACCGGGCTCGACCAATGCCGCGATGGGGACCGAAACGGTAGTCGACGAACTGGCGGAAAAGCTCGGCATTGATCCGTTAGAATTCCGCCGGATCAACGGCGCGAAGGAAGGCACTGCTCAGCCGGCTGGTCCGAAATTCCTGCGCATCGGCTTTCTCGAAACGGTCGAAGCCATCAAGACCAGTCCTCACTATCAGTCCCCACTGCCCAAGTCGGGGAACGGAAAGCTCCGGGGCCGTGGGGTGGCTTCGGGATTCTGGTTCAACGCCGGCTTTCAATCGAGCGCCACAGTCAATATTAACACCGATGGAACGGCGAGCGTCGTCACCGGCTCGACCGATATCGGTGGCACTCGTACGTCGTGCGCGATGATCGCTGCCGAAGTCCTCGGCCTCAAAGCCGAAGAAGTGCATCCGGTCGTCGCCGATACGGAGTCGATTGGCCACACTGATATGACGGGTGGCAGCCGGGTGACCTTCGCCACTGGCTATGCGGTGTACGAGGCTGCCCAGGATGCGGTGAATCAGCTCAAGCAGCGCGCCGCAACCCTGTGGAAAGCCAAACCTGAGGAGGTTGTCTACCAGGACGGCAGCGTGTCGCACACAACGAACGGCAATGAGTCGATGACATTGAAGGAGTTAGCTGGCAAGCTCCCCCGCGCCGGTGGTCCGGTGACAGGACGTGCTTCGGTGAATCCTCGCGGCGTTGGGCCTGCATTTGCCACCCATGTTGTTGACGTTGAGGTCGATCCAGAGACCGGCAAGGTCGATATCTTGCGTTACACGGCGACCCAAGACGTCGGCAAAGCAGTGCATCCCAGCTATGTCGAAGGGCAGATGCAGGGAGCTGTCGCCCAAGGCGTCGGCTGGGCGCTCAACGAAGA
>JBGPOI010000300.1:0-6317 GCA_041487975.1 Binatia bacterium
GAACGTCTGTTCGGGTTCCAACGTCTGGAGGGCCTTACCAATCTTGCCGATTTCGGTCTGGCTACCAACGGCGCGGACCTGAGCAACCCCCTGACCTTGCACCACTAAGGTACCGGAGTAGACGAAAGGCAGATCCTCGCCACCCGGACGACCCATTGTGCTGACCCCGTCCCTCGCTATCTTCCGCACTGCTACGGACTCACCAGTCAGGAGGGACTCATCAACCTGGAGAGTGGCGCACGAGAGAAGCACCGCGTCGGCTGGCACCCGGTCTCCCTCGGCCAGGATGAGAATGTCTTCTCGTACCACTTCTCGACCAGGAATACGCGTGGGAGTGCCGTCACGGATCACCAGTGCCCGCGGGCTGCTCAGATCCCGGAGGGCCTCTAACGCCCGCTCGGTTTTGCGTTGTTGGTAGAGCGTAATGCTCATAATGAAGAAGACGAACCCGAGCAACATCATGGCTTCTTGGATGTCCCCCACGAGCAGGTAGATGATTCCACTAGCGACCAGCAGCAGGAACATGGGTTCGGATACCACTTCTGCTGCGATGGCCAGGATGCTGCGTGGCTTCGCTGAGGGAAGTTCGTTATAGCCATCGTGCTGCAGCCGCTCGACGGCTTCTTGGGTGGACAACCCCCGGATAGTGGTCACATCGAATGTCTGATTCATCGAACACGCTCTCTTGCTATGCTACTCGCTCACAGGTCGAAGCTAAGGAAGGGGAACCCTTGATGCTCTCTATGCCGACCGTCATCGGCCCGTCCGGTATAGGCTGTTCTGCCCAGTCAACCTCCGTACCTTTGGTAACTATTGAACTCCTGACCATGCACCCGGATGATGAAGCCAAGGTCGTGCTGCCAGCCGAGCATGCTCAGGAACACGTCGTGTAGTTCGGTGATCTCCACATCATCGGGAATCGGGAACACCCGAGCTACGATGGGGCTCACGTCGTTCAAAACCGCACGCAAAATCAAACGCTTAAAAGGAGTTGGGGTTGTATTTCTCATGCCCCCAGCTTACTCCCTAATCCCTTTTCCCCCGTCTAGTCCCTCGGCCTGTTGATGCTCTCCAACAGGCGAGATGCCAGCCGTGTCCTTCCACGGCAAGAGCGGCGGCATAGCCGGGGGCGGGGCTAAGTTCCTGAAGAGACCAACGGGAGACTTCGTATGGATCTCGCTGAGTGCTGAGTAATGCTGCCGGTTCCCCGGGAATCAGCGACACGTCGAACTGGTCCAAGGGCAGTGAAAGTCCTTCGCCTCTGGCCTTGAGGTAGGCCTCCTTGCGAGTCCAACAGAGAAAAAACGCATATGTCCGCAGGTCTATTGGGAGCGCACGGAGCGTGGCAATCTCCCGGCGCGAGAAAAATCGCTCGGCGATCTGCTCTACTTCCAGATCGGAGCGGATATATTCGAGGTCGATGCCAACCTCCCGGCCGCGAGTGACGGCATAAAGGGCCACTCCGTGAGAGTGGGACAGGTTAAAGCGGACCGTATCCCCGCCAGATTCCCAGGCCAGGGCAGGCTTTCCATGAGAGCTGTAGCGGAAGGACAAACATTCCGGTGCTTTGTTCAAGTAGAAGCCGAGGAGAGCTCTGAGCACTCCACGAGCGACGATAAAGTGCTCGCGGTCTCTCCGGAAGTAGAACCGCTCGGCCCTCGCTTGTTCATCTGCTACAAGGGTGTGTCGGAAACTCTCTATCTGTGATGTAGTCTGGTCCAAGGTGGCTCGCCAGACATGGACCTCGTCGCTCCCTAAAATTAACGTTTCAGGTGGCAAGCACCACGGAGGAACAGGAGAGGTGGTGGGTGTTACCTTCACGTGGCCGTCCTCACCAGTCTCCGTGCAGTTCTTGGGAGAGCACCCGAAGCAGGAGAGGCTGAGTTGTATTCAAGAAGAAGTGGTCGCCGGGAAACATCTGCAGCGAGAAGGAAACACTCGTTTGCTCACGCCAGGCTTCAAGGTCGCTCTGACTCATTGTGCGATCCCGCAAGCCGCCAAAGGCGGAGATGGGGTAGTTCAGGGGCAGCTCGGTCGAGTACACATAGGTTTCGTAGACCGCGAAATCTGCCCGCAAAACAGGAAGTGCGATCTGCATGAGTTCTTCGTGTTCCAACACCGCTCTGGGGGTGCCGTTCAGGCGACGCAATTCCGCCAAAAAATCTCCTTCTGGCAGGGTATGGACGGGCAGACCTCGATGAGGGAGCTGAGGCGCACGACCCGCAGAGACAAAAAGGCGAACAGGCTGCACACCATACTGTCTACGGAGCTGACGGGCGAGTTCAAAGCTCACCAATGCTCCCAGGCTGTGGCCGAAGAAGGCAAAAGGCTTGTCCAGGAGTGGCAAGAGAGCTTGGGCGAGGGCCTGGATAAGAGGCGAGAGCTGAGTGAAAAGAGGCTCCATCAGCCGAGTTCCCCGTCCAGGGAGTTGAATCGGACAGACCTCAACATCCGCTGACAAGCCGTCCGACCAGGTGCGAAAAATCAAGGCACCGCCTCCCGCGTACGGGAAGCAGAACAGGCGGAAGCGGGCCTGTGGGCGAGGCTTGCGGCAGGCAATCCACGAGTCAAAGGCGGCTGCGGTGGTCATTTAGCTATCTTTCCTGCTTCTCCAGCTGCTTTCTCAGGTTGAGCGGCAAGGAGCGCCAGTTCATCAAGGGCCAGAAGTACTTGTTGCTCATGCTGCCGGAACTCTAAAAAGACCAAAAATTACCCACACGATTACGCGAAGAGCCTCTTTGCTTTTCTACAGGGGGATTTCTAGAATTAAAAGGCTGATACTCGTCTCCCAAGCTTCTATCCGCCACCACTACTCGCAAACATCAGGACACCCCCACAAAGTCGATAAACCCTCGCTCCACATTGACGTCGATCAATTTGACCCGCACACGATCCCCCACATCAAAGCCCGCGAATCCCTGGACTACCTTTCCTTCGACTGGCGGCTCCAGCACCCGGACCCACGTGCCTTTCTCCGAGGCCCCGGTGACAAGCGCGTCAAAGCGTTGGCCGATTCTTGACTCTAACAAGAGCGCCGCCGCCGATTTGCGCACGTGCCGTTCGATTTTGTTCGCATCGTCTTCCTGCTCGGTGCAGTGCTGCGCCAGTTCTTCGAGTTCCTCGAGGCTGTACGGCATCCTGCGTCCCGCCAGTGCAGCTTTCAGCAACCGCTGGGTCATCAGATCAGGAAACCGTCGATTGGGCGCGGTCGAATGGGTGTAATCTTTGACTGCAAGGCCAAAGTGCCCGGTCGACTGCTCACCCGGGAGTTCAACGGTATATTCACCAGATCCCATGAGTTTGACTACGGCGAGGGACAGATCAGGAAAGTGCAGCGGATCGACCTGTTGACGCCGGGACAGAAACGCTTCCAGGGCGGTACTCTCCGGGGCGGCAGGCAAGCGCTCGCCCACCGCTGTCGCCAGCGCCACGATCCGTTCCCAGCGTGCCGGGGCACGCAGGACACGGCGGAAGGAGGGAAAACCTTTGCCCGCCAGATACCGCGCGGTCACGCCATTCGCCGCAATCATGAAGTCTTCAATCAACGCTTTCGCCCGATTCCGCTGTTCCACGGCAAGATGCGTCAGCATGTCATCGCTGAACACCGGGCGGGCTTCAAGGGTTTCCAGACTCAGCGCCCCACTCTGGTGACGGAGCTGCTTGAGGCGCTGGGCGACCCGATCCTGCAGACGGAGCTGGTCAGCGAGACCAGGAACCGTGGCGACGCGGGGCGGGGCCGGCTGCGTGCCGTCCAACCAAGCAGCGACCCTGTTGTACGCGAGCTTCGCCTGGTTGTGGACTCGCGCAGGGTAGACATCTGAGGCAACCAGTCTCCCCTCGGGGTCGATAACCATTTCCACCACCACGGCCAGCCGATCCGTGTCTTCGTTGAGCGAGGTAAGATCGGTCGAGAGTTTCTCGGGCAACATGGGAAAGATCTGCGCGGGAGTGTAGACCGAGGTCGTATTTTGCTGTGCGTGACGATCAATGGCAGACCTCTGTGAGACCAACGCATCGACATCGGCCACTGCGACAAGAATCTTCACCGCTCCGTCCGGTAATGGTTCGGCGACCGAGAGTTGGTCAAGATCGCGTGAGTCATCATTGTCGATGGAACACCACAACAGCTGCCGCAAATCGCGGAGGGCAGGATCTCCGTCAGACGCGGGCTGCGCGAGCTGCTCCGCTTGTGCTACGGCAGCAGCGGAGAATTCTGGTAAAAAGCCGCGCTCACGCATGGCCCGCTGGGCGATGGCCTGCAATCGCTGACGATGACGTGTCGTATCTTGCGTCATACTGTTCTCCTCCAGGGCTTTCTTCTCTCTCCAATCTCACCATAGCGTATAGGCCCTCGTACGCCTATTGACATCCCTGCAAGGCGACGATCTCTCCCCTGTCGGGTTCTCGGGTCGGGTTCTCGGGTTGATGCGAACGGAAGTGGCAGTAAGCTGATCCTGGTTGCTGCGGGTAGCAGCTAGCAAGTGATGTGGCGCATGCAGGCCACACGCCCTCATCCTGAAAGCGGAATTCACTGATGATGAGCCTTCATGTATGGAATGGAGATAGCCAAATCGTCGTGGAATTTGACGGCAACACCATGCTAGTGGACCATTCGATCGTGACACCAGTAGATGTCCCTCGCCTTTATCTTTAATTCCTCGCAGCGCATACGCCAATCGGGTAGTGAGCGGTCAAGAATCCGCCACAACTCGGGCCCATGGTGCGGTTCAAGGAGATGCGCTAACTCATGGGCAATGACGTAGTCAGTCACACGCACCGGTAATTGTAAGAGCTTCCAGTTGAAGTACACTACGCTATTCTTGCCGCACGACCCCCAGCGATAGCCGAGATCGCGGACCTCAACCCGCTCCGCTTGAACGCCTAATTTTCGACTCAGCAGACGCACACGCTCAGAAAGCCACTCGCGCCCGGTGTGAACATACCAACGCCTGAAATGATCGGCGGCTTGCGATCGTGCGCTGCCACTCAACAAGAAATTCCTGCCATCGAAGCGCAGCGACTCCTTGGCTCCGTGAACAACCTTCAGCCGGTAGCTCCTCCCTAGGTAGCTAAAGCTCTCTCCGCTCACGAACTCCGGCTGCCGAACCCGCGGCGCAACCTCAGCCTTGTTTGCGAGCTTCCCGTGAACCCAGAGGAGCTTCGCTCGGGTCCACCGCGCCAAGTCCTTAGAGTCACTTGTCTCCGGCGCGTGAATCACAAGCTCGCCCGCGCGGTCGACAGTCAACTCAAGGGTTGTTCGCCTTGGGCTGCGCCTTACCTCAAACACGAGGCTCTCGACTTCCAATGTCTCCATCATGACCGTGTCAGGTTTTCGTGGTTTTCCTTTGCGAGCGCTACGAGGCGTTGCGCCAGGTCGCGCTCGGTGCCGGGCCGACAGATGCCGGCCCGGTCAAGATCGCGGACTAATGTCCGCGTTAGCAAGTCGCGCATAGCCTGGTTCTTCCAAAAGCCCACCTTCCGCACCTCCTGCCGGATGCGTTCGACCATTTCCAGCGTGGCCGAGAGCGCCGCCTTGCGCTGGCCCTCGGTGAGTTCACCACCCTTGCTGCATTCCTCAAACACCAGCCGGACAAACGGCACCTGCACGTTGGGGTCAAGGTCCGGGAAGTTATTCCGGTCCCCCTGCTTCAACTCCTCGATGAACTTCCGCAACTCGCGTTCCAAGGCGTCCCAGTCGTCTTTGAACCGTCCGCGCACGTCGATCGAGCAGCTTGGGCAGTTCGACGCTGATGTCGATCAGCGCGCCCTCAGTGTCCTCACCGTCGTAATCTTTGAGAGCCTCATTCAGGTGACGCGCTACACCGATGTAGTCCACCACGTAGCCGCATTTCTTCGGGCCGCAGGTGCGGTTCACCCGCGCGATAGCCTGCAAAAGATCGTGCGCAACAATCTTGCGGTCAAGGTAGAGCACCTGCTGGCTCTGCAAGGTGGCGTGTGCGCTACGCATCGCAATGGGCCGCTGCTCAGGCTTGCGGAAGAAGAGCGGCGTACCGGCTCGCTCGGATTGTTCCGGTCCCAGCGCCGCCACTTCCTGCTCCGCCTCAACCTGTTCGGGCGAAGTGGACGGCACTCCCAACTCCTCCGCCACCATGCTCATGGGTACTGGACTGGTGTCCGCCCATTCCAGATACGCTTCAGGTGGCGCGCCGATGGTTGCCGCGCGCGCCTCGAAGAAATTGCGTAACCGTTCACGACCCGGACTAATAGACCTAATGAGAGTAACGGCCAGAAAACCCCATCAAATCAGGTTTTCGCAGAAACACTTCTGAGTGCAGTAGGCATTTCGGTCTTCAGAA
>JBGPOI010000301.1:0-6272 GCA_041487975.1 Binatia bacterium
CGTCCCATCTCTGGCTTCAAGACAGGCGAGCAGGGACTCGGGCACTTTGTCTTGGCCGTGGATGATCTCGACCGCAGTCTGCACTTCTACCGCGATGTGTTAGGCATGCGGATCAGCGACTTCGTACACTTCTCACCGGCGCCGGGCGTGACACTGAAAATCGCCTTCTTCCACTGTAATCCCCGACACCACTCCCTGGCCTTCGCGGCGATGCCGCAGGCGCCCAAGCGCCTGCACCACTTCATGCTCCAGGCCACTTCACTCGACGATGTGGGCTCGACCTATTACCTGTGCCAGGACCAGAAAGTCCCCATCGTCATGAACCTGGGGCGGCATACCAACGATCACATGGTGTCGTTCTATCTGCGCACCCCGTCCGGCTTTGCCGTGGAGTACGGCTACGGCGCGCGGGAGGTAGATGATCGCACCTGGCAGGTCCAGGTCCATACGGCAGGCAGCATCTGGGGGCACCAGGGGAGTTTGTAGCGCTGCAAGCAGATATTCCAGCGAGCAAAAGGAACAACGCGTGATGAAACTGGGGATCTTTTCCGTCATGGACTTCCACCCTGAGCAGCAGGGATCGGCCGCTGGGTTTTACCGAGAGATGATCGAACTGGCAGTGAAAGCGGAAAAGCTGGGTTATGACTCGGTGTGGGTGGCGGAGCATCACTTCGCCAACTATGGCCTGTGCCCGGCCCCGCCGGTGCTACTGGCCACGATTGCCCAGAGGACCGAGCAGATCCGCCTCGGCCCGGCGGTTTGCGTGTTGCCGTTTCATGATCCGGTGAAAGTGGCTGAGGAGTATGCGGTACTGGACGTGGTGAGCGGTGGACGGCTCGACTTTGGCGTGGGACGCGGCTATCTGGCGCACGAATACGCGGGTCACTTGGTTGACCGTGAGGAGAGTCAGGCGCGTTTTGACGAAGCGTTGCAGGTCATCGAGCTAGCCTGGAGGGGGGAGCCGTTTGCGTATACGGGGCGCTTTCACCGCTATCCCCGCATTGCGCTCAATACGCTGCCGCTGCAGAAGCCCTCGCCGCCGATTGCTCTCGCTGCATTGAGCCCGGCCACGTATGCGCGTATTGGTGCGCAGGGCTATAACCTACTGGCGGTTCCTTACATTCTCGAGGATCTCTCGGTCCTGAAAGAGTTGCTGGCCGGCTATGCGGCGCAGGCAAAGGAAAGTCGCCGAGCCGACAGCGGCCCGCGGGTGACGGTGGCGTTCCACGTCCATGTGGCGTCCACGCAGGCCGAGGCGGAAGCGCGGGTGCGACCCTACATCACGCGCTACTGCGAGACACGGGCGGTCGGCAACACCAAGACCTTCGTTCAGCTCATGCAGCAACAATTGATCGCCGTGGGTGACCCTGGGCATGTGACCGACATCCTCCAGCAACTAGCCAGCTTTGGGGTGGAGCGGGTGTTGTGTCTGATGAATTTCGGCGGGATGCCGTTCCGCCTGGTGTCGGAATCGCTCACCCTGACAGCACGAGAGGTGATGCCGCGGTTGGCATCCATTACGGAGAGGCAGGCAAATAGAGTGGGTGGGTGAATGGGGGAATGGGAGAGCTGATCGCTAATTGCTGCCGAATGAAAAAGGAGGGCTCCCATGAAATTCTACACCTTTGACGAGCTGACCTATCCCGGTGTCCCGCCGGAAGTTGGTCCAGAAGTGCGCTTTACCAACCGCTTCTGCGATCCTCGCGTAGTGACCAAGACCTATCACGAACATCTCGATGAGTGGGCCATATGCGAAGAGCTGGGCTTTGATGGCGCCTTTGTCAACGAACACCATTTCACCGCGATCAATATCCAGCCCTCGTGCAATATTACGGCGACGGCCATCATCATGCGCACCAAGACCATGAAGGTTGGTGTCATCGGCAACATTCTTCCGCTTCGCCATCCCGTGCAAACTGCGGAAGAGTTCGCCATGATGGACTGTCTGTCCGGCGGTCGCTTCATCGCTGGCCTCGTCCGTGGCGTGCCCTTTGAGTACGTCTCCTACAATATTGATCCGTTCACCAGCCGCGAGCGGCTCACCGAGGCCTACGACATCATTGCCAAGTGCCTCAGCGAAGAACTCTTTGACTATGAAGGCAAGTACTGGCAACTGACAGGCGTGTCCATCTGGCCCAAGCCAATTCAGTGCCCTTTGCCCTTCTGGATGCCGACCGGTTCGCTGGAGACTATCGAATTCGCGGCCGCGCGGAGAATCACTGGCGCCCAGGTGTTTTACCCGCCCGCGGCGTTTAAGGACTCATTCGACCTGTACCGCAAGGTTGCCCATGAGCGCTTTGGCTGGGACCCAGGTTTCGACAACTTTGTTGGCGCGCGCCTCATCCACGTGGCGGAGACCAACGCCAAGGCTATCGAAGAAGCCAGGGAGGCAATCGCCTACTTCTTCCGGGTCTTCTCCCGTCCGGTGAACAATCCAGCGCCGGTGCCTGGCCTCCACACCGACCGCTCTTTCCAACATCGCAAACGGATCGAGCGCGACTTTCCCGGACCACATACGCCCTTTGAGCAGATGCGCAACGACGGGTTCATCGTCTGCGGTGATCCGGAGTACGTCACCCGGTGGCTCGAAAACGACATGAAGGTCGCCGGGTATGGCCACTTCCTGGGGATGTTCCATGTCGGCAACCTGCCCCACGCAAAGGTCATGGCGTCCAAGCAGTTGTTTGCCAAGTACGTCATGCCCGCGCTGCGCCAGCTCAACGTCGATCAGCCTGCACAGCCGCAGGTCGCTGCAGCGGCAGCTTCTGCATATCGTGTCAGAGAAGAGGAGGCGGACGGACACCTTCCTTTGTACGGCGATTTTAATTACGTCATCACCCGCGACTCCCTCGAGACACTCAGAGAGTTTGTGCAGAGCGAGAACGGAAAAATGATAGCCGGTTGGGAAATGCGCGTGCCGGAGCGGGAGCCGGATGGTTTCCCCTATCAGATCATCTTTGTCGGACCAACGGCTGCACATCGGGGGAGTGCGATTCGTCTGCGCCTTGCTACCGCAGATGGCGGTGAGGTGCCGGATGATGCAGAGGTTCTGCTGGAGACCGTCCACGAGACTGGTGCAGCGCAACAGGTGATCTTCCAAGGGAAGTACCGGCAGTTCAGGAAGATCCCGGATCAACAGGCACCGGACGCGGCGGTGGCGGTGCAGCAGCGAGTGGTGGCCCAAGACCGCTATGTGATTCGTCTGGTGGTGACGACACCAGCCGGGACGCCACTGCCAGATCCTGCTGCCGCAGCCTCGTTTTTTGAACTGGAGTGCTTCAAGCATGTGCTCAATGTCACTGCGTGATACAAAACAGCGTGTAGGGGTCCGATTCATCGGACCCACAACAGGGCTTGATGAATCAAGCCTCTACAAATTCTTGCCAACACTGGAGGAGCCTTCATGGGCGCAGGCTACGCATCCCAGTTCACTCGCAACACCGCCAAGGTCGGTGAGCTGACGATTTCCTACTTGAAAGGTGGTCGAGGCCGCCCGCTGCTCTACCTGCACGGTCTGGGGGGCTGGGGCAGGTGGGAGTCCTCCCATCTGGCCATGGGTATTACCAATCTCGTCTACGCTCCGCAGTTGCCGGGCTGGCTGGATGGACAGATCCCCCCCAGCGTGACGTCAGTCAGCGATTATGCCCGCCTCATGAGACAATTTCTCGATGCGATTGAGGTGGACACAGTCGATCTCGTCGGCCATTCGTTTGGTGGCTGGATCGCGCTGTATATGGCAGTGGAACATCCGCAGCGCCTGGCGAAGCTCGTACTTATCGATGCCATGGGGTTGGACGTGCCGGCCGCGCCAACGGCGCACCTGGAGGCCATGCATGAAGAGGCGTTCCTGAGAGCGGCGTTCGCCCAGACCGGTGAGGTCGTGATTCGTGGCGACTTCGGTGGAGTGGTAGAGGACGTACGTCAGGGACAAGAGTTCCAAAAACAATGGAAGAGCCGCGAGATCGTGGCCCGACTGGTTCGCGGTCAGTACGCGGACCCTGAGCTGACGAAGAAAGTGAACACCATTGCTGCTGAGACCCTCATCGTCTGGGGACGTGAGGACGGGATTGTCCCGTGCCGCCACGGCGAAGTGCTGGCGGCGGCCATTCCGCGCGCGCGGTTGGCCATGATTGCCGACGCTGGGCATACGCCGATGCGCGAGAAGCGCGAGACCTTTCAGCGCCTCGTGCACAACTTTCTGATCGGCCAGGAAGAAGACAGCGGGAGAGATGTTGTGGTCAAGCACTAGCAGGATGCTGAAAAAGCCGTTCATGCTTCGACTCCGCCCATAGGGCTACGCTCAGCACGAACGGAAGTTGTTGATGTTCCCTTAATACCGTTCGCCCTGAGTCCTTCGACAGGCTCAGGACAGGCTACGCGTAGCGCAGTCGAAGGGCTCGGGATGGAAAATCAACCTCTAACCCAAAGGAGGGTCATGTATGGACATGCAGACATTCTGGCAGGGACTCGAACGGATTGCCGACGAGTACAACATTGGCAAACACCCCTTGGTGCAATTGGTGCACGACGGCAAAGCGACCAAACAGCAGCTCAAGCAGTTCGCCATCGAGCACTACGAGATGACCGTGCGGGATTCCGGTCCCTATATCGCCAACGGTTATATCAACATGTGCAAGCTGGATGCGCGGGGGGCGGAGCTAATGGCGGAAAACTTTGCCGAGGAAGCCATGGGCCTGTATACCCACACCGGCGGGCACGCGGCGCTGTTGTTTGAGTTCTGGGAAAAAGGGCTAGGATTACCGAGGGAAGAGCTAGAGGAGTCAAGCGCCTCGCCCGCAGCCCGCACGTTGAATGCGTACTTCTGGCTGCTCGTGACCCAGAAGGTCAAGTATTCGGGTGCCTTAGGAGTTCTGGAAGGTGGCTTCTCGCAGGCCTGTGAGAAGATGGTGGCCGGGCTGCAGAAGCATTACGGGCTGCCGCCCGAGGCGGTGCGCTTTTTCTCCGGCCACGTCGAGGCTGACCGCGAGCACGCACGGACAGGCCGTAAGCTGGTCGAGCAACTGCTGACCACCGAGCGGGACCGGCAAGAATTTCTCAAAGAGGCGCGCTGCACCGCAGAGCTCTATTGGAAGGGCTGGGATGCGATGCTGTGACGGGATAGCTTTCAGCGATCAGCTTTCAGCAGTCAGCTCACCAGGGGAGGGTGGGGCGCGACCCCCTTCCCGAGCTCTCCGATTCCCTTAGGGTTTCCCTCCGCTCCGCCAAATGCTAAGTGCTGACAGTTGAACGCGTCCTGGCGTAAGGAAACTAAGGAAGAGACATGCGCTGCCCGCAGTGTCAACACCAGAACGGTGAAACGGCCAAGTTCTGTGAGGAATGCGGCGCGAAACTTATCAGCGCCTGTCCGCAGTGCGGGCAGCAGATCAACCCGACAGCGAAATTTTGTCCTGAGTGTGGAACGGCCCTGACGGGAAAATCCAGGGCGAAAAGGCGAAACGGGGAAACGGCGAAAAGGAAAACGACCTCGGCCTCCGGACCACGGGCTTCGGACCCTAGACGCCAGACCCTAGACTCTAGACCCGTAAGTTATGCACCACGTCATCTGGCCGAGCGTATTCTCGCCGAACGCGAGGCGATGGAGGCCCGCGGCGCACCGGATGGCGAACGCAAGACCATCACCGCTCTCTTTGCCGACCTCAAAGGCTCCACTGCCCTCATCGAAGACCTCGATCCGGAAGAGGCGCGTCGCATCATTGATCCCGCCCTGCAAGTCATGATGGACGCCGTGCACCGTTATGAGGGATATGTCGCGCAGTCTTTAGGTGACGGGATCTTCGCCTTGTTCGGCGCGCCCATTGCTCACGAAGACCACGCCCACCGCGCGCTCTATGCCGCTTTACTGATGCAAGATGAAATGCAGCGCTATGCCGAGCAGCGGCGACGCGAGGGCGGCGTGCCGATCTATCTCCGCGTCGGCGTCAATACCGGGGAAGTAGTGGTGCGCTCCATCCGCAAGGACGACCTTCAGACCGATTACGTCCCGGTCGGGCATTCCACCAACCTCGCCTCGCGCATGGAGAATCTGGCGGCGCCGGGCTCCATTGTTGTCAGTGCGCACACCTACAAACTGACGGAAGGCTACTTCGAGTTCAAAGCCTTGGGAGAGACACCCATCAAAGGGGTCTCCGAGCCGCTGCCGATCTACGAAGTGCTCGGCGTCGGTCCGCTGCGCACCAAGATGCAAGTGGCTGCACGGCGCGGCCTCGCCCGCTTCGTCGGACGGCAGAGCGAGATAGAGCACTTACGGCACG
>JBGPOI010000302.1:0-6259 GCA_041487975.1 Binatia bacterium
ATGTTAGAGAAGAAATGAATTGGCAAGCAATCAGCCGTCAACAATCAGCGGTCAGCCTGAGATTCCAAGGCCAACTGCTGAAAGCTGAAAGCTGAAAGCTGATCGCCCACCATGAACGTGTACCGCCGCCTCTTTCCCTTTCTCCGCCCCTATCTGTTTCCCCGTTTCGCGGCAGCCATTTTGTGTATGCTGGCATTCAGCGCCACCAATGGCATGTTGCCGTTTCTGGTTCAGCATGTGTTCGACGATATTTTCGCGCAGAAGAATGTCGAGGCGCTGCATTTTCTACCGCCGATCATCGTCAGCACCTTCCTCTTCCGCGGCCTGGTCAACTTTGGCCATACGTACCTGACCGAGTACGTCGGCCTACGCATCGTGACCGACCTGCGCAATATCTTGAACGCCCATCTCCAGTCTCTCTCTCTCTCGTATTTTCACCATACCCCGACCGGCACGATTCTCTCCCGCGTCACCAACGACACCACACTGGTGCGCGAGGCTCTCACGCAGTCCTCGGCGTCAATTATGTGCGACTCAACCACCTTAGTCGCGTTGGTGATCGTGGCCTTTCTCAAAGATTGGTTCCTCGCCACCCTGGCCTTTATCGTGTTTCCCGTCACGATCTTTCCACTCACGCAACTCTATAAAAAAGTACGGAAGTCCAGCAAAAGGGGGCAGGGTTCGCTGGGGAACCTGACCGCCTTGTTGCAGGAAACTATCCAGGGGAATCGCGTGGTCAAAGCGTTCGGCATGGAAGGGTACGAACGTGAGCGCTTTGCGAGAGAAAATCAGCGGCTCTTTCGCCATTCCCTGAGGGCGGGGCGGCTGCGCGCCTTCGTGCCGCCGATGGTGGAACTGGTCGCCGCCTTTGGCATTGCCGCCGTGGTCTGGTACGGCGGCGCCAGCGTGATCAACGGCGAACGCACCCAGGGGGCCTTTGTTGCTTTTCTCACTGCCATGTTGCTCTTGTATGAGCCCTTCAAGCACCTGACTCGCACCAACGCTTCCCTCCAGAATGGTCTGGCTGCGGCCGAGCGCCTGTTCGAGGTACTCGACCTGCGCAGCGAGGTGGAGGAACGGCCTCAGGCTCAGACATTAACCGGGATTCGCCAGGGGATTCGCTTCACGGAGGTGTCTTTCCGCTACCAGCAAGACTGGGTGCTGCGGAATATCAACTTAGAGATTCGCGCCGGCGAAGTCGTCGCCCTGGTCGGTCCCAGTGGTGGCGGCAAGAGCACGCTGGCGGACCTGATTCCGCGCTTCTACGATGTCAACGCCGGCCGGATCACCATCGACGGGGTAGATGTGCGAGACCTGACGCTTCAGTCCTTGCGTGCGCAGATTGCCGTCGTCACCCAGTTCACGTTTCTTTTCAACGACACCGTGCGCAACAACATCGCTTATGGCGCTCCGTCCCGTCCCCTCGAAGAGGTGATTGCCGCGGCCGAGGCAGCGCACGCGCAGGAGTTCATCACCGCCTTACCGCAAGGGTACGATACGGAGATTGGCGAACTCGGAGTGAGGCTCTCGGGCGGCCAGCGCCAACGCCTGGCGATCGCGCGCGCCCTGCTCAAAAATGCGCCGATCTTGATTCTCGACGAGGCAACCTCTTCGCTGGACAACGAATCGGAACGGTTTGTCCAGGCCGCAGTCGAGGAACTGATGGTCGGTCGGACCGTGTTGGTGATCGCGCACCGTCTCTCCACCATTCAGCGAGCCGACCGGATCGTAGTGCTGGCCAATGGCAAGATTGTGGAAGAAGGGTGCCACGACGAACTCTTGGCCCATAACGCACAGTACCGCAGGTTGTACGACCTCCAATTCCACGATGTCCCGCTCCAATAACAACCTTTCGACAAGCCTGTCCTAAGCGAAGGCGAAGTGCTCAGGGTGACCGGATAAATATGCGAAACCCTACACCGACCCCGTTCGTGCTGAGCCTGTCGAAGCATGAACAGCAGCCTCGGTTTCCCCTCGGCGAGGAGTTGAAAATCCGCGGCTGGACGGCTCTGGCGCTGAGTACGTTATGGCTGCTGGGCAAGACCACGCGTAAACGCTATGTCGGCACTGAAGAACTTCTGGCCTGCTGGCAGCGCGGCGAACAGGTAATTCTCACTTTCTGGCACGGTCGCATCCTGCTCATGCTTTTTCCCTACCGTACCTATCGTAGTCAAAAGGCCTGCGTCATGAACAGCGTCCACCGCGACGGCGAGATCATCACGCGTGTGCTCAAACGCTTTGGCATCAGTGCAGTGCGCGGCTCTTCGACGCGCGGGTGGATGGGTGGGCTTAAGGGCATGCTGGAAGCCTACCGCCAGGGATATGACCTGCTCGTAGTCCCAGACGGTCCCCGTGGTCCCCGCCACCACGCCAAACCCGGTGTGCTACAACTCGCCCGCGCCACCGGTGCGCCAATCTTTCCCGCTGCCTATGGAGCAGCGTGGAAAACGACGGTGCGCAGTTGGGATCGGTTGCTGATTCCTTTCCCTCTGAGCCGGGTGACGTATGTCATCGGGCGACCCATCAGAGTTCCGGCCGACGCCTCACTCGCATTAATGGAGGAAAAGCGCAAAGAGTTGGAGGACACGCTGCTGACTATCACCGCCCAGGCGGACGAGTCTTTCAGGACTGAGCAATGAGGACTGAGGGATGAGGTCAGAAAGCAAAAAACAGAAGGCGGAAAGCAGCGTGGGAGCTGACTGCTCAGTCCTCAGTCCTCAGTCCTCGTCACTACTTGTCTACAACCTCCTTCTCACTGCGCTGGCCATTCCTGCCCTGCCTTTCGCCGGGCTTGCCTTGTTGGCGCGGCCGCGTTACCGGCTGGGATTGACCCAGCGGCTCGGGTT
The DNA here is from genome assembly GCA_041487975.1 of Binatia bacterium. Taxonomy (GTDB): domain Bacteria; phylum Desulfobacterota; class Binatia; order Bin18; family Bin18; genus JACQEL01. The sequence goes on from JBGPOI010000302.1 coordinate 2,847, forward strand.
CCTCCCGGACGAGGTCAAGCAGCGTGTTCACCACCGGCAACCACTGTGGCTGCATGCACCCTCGGTCGGCGAGATGCTGGCAACCCGGCCGTTTCTGCGCGCGCTGAAGCAGACCTTCCCGGACCAGCCCGTGCTCCTTTCCATGCAGACGCCCACCGCCTATAGCACGGCCCAGACCAAGATTCCCGAAGCCGATGCGGTGATGTATTTTCCCCTGGATCACCCTCTGTTGATCCGGCGAGTCCTCCGCCAGGTGAAGCCCGCGGCGTTTTTCTTTACCGAGACCGAGATGTGGCCGAACTGTCTGTTCATGTTGGCCCGCGCAGGGGTGCCGACCTTCCTCGTCAGCGGCCGGTTCTCCAGGCGCGCTCGGGCACGCTATCGCGTGCTGCGTCTCCTCTTTCGCCCCGTCTTCCAAAACCTCACGCTCTGTTGTATGCAGACCCGCGATGACGCGGAACGCTTGATCGAGGCCGGCGCGCCGCGGGAACGGGTCATGGTGACGGGCAATTTCAAAGTGGATGGCGTCAACGAGGGAGGAGATCAAGGGCAAGCGATCCTGCAAACAGCGGGTCTGGCTGACAGGTTGTTGCTGGTGGGCGCTAGTACCCACCCGAGCGAGGAAACGGTCCTGTTGCATGTGTATCGTCGGCTGCGTACCGCCGTGCCCAATCTCCTGCTGTTACTGGCGCCACGGCACCCGCAACGCTTCACCGAGGTCGAAGCAATACTCAAGACGGGCAGCTACCGTTATGTCAAACGCAGCCAGCCGTCCGAGACAGCGGTGACGGATGCCGAGATTCTTTTGCTGGACACACTGGGTGAGTTGTCGTCGTTTTACCGGACCGCTGCCCTGGCCTTTGTGGGCGGAAGCCTGGTAAAAGGACCGGGAGGGCACAGCGTGATTGAACCCGCGCTCGCCGGGGTGCCGATGTGTTTCGGTCCATACACGCGGAACTTCACCACGGTGGTGGAAGAACTGACACGCGCCGGAGGCGGTTTCGTCGTGCGTAATGAGGAAGACTTCTATCAGCAGGCGTTGCCGCTCTTGACTAATGCCTATGCGCGCCGGGAAGCCGGTCGCCGCGCCTACGAGGTCATCAGACGCGGCCAAGGCGCGGTGGAGCGCACGCTGGCAGCGGTACTGGAACGCCTAAAGGCAAGCGATCAGCCGTCAGCTAAAGAAGACTGCGACAAGGAGAACTGAAGAATGAGGGCAGGAGACCAAAGAGCGAGGAGCTACAGGCGCAATCCTCGGTTTTCACCATTCTTTTCTGATAGCCGACTGCTGACTGCTGACTGCTTATGCTTTTCGCCCATCGTCTGACACATCACATCTGGCAACGTCAAGGATTCTGGGGAGAGGTCGGCTGGTTGGCGCTGACGCCGCTGTCCCTGGGATTCTCCGCGTTGGTGCGGAGCCGGAACCTGCTCTACGATCGCCGCTGGCTGCCGATCAAACGACCAGCACTGAAAGTGATTAGTGTCGGTAACCTCACGGTCGGTGGCACCGGCAAGACGCCGATGGTCTTGTGGTTGGCCCAGGCGCTGCAGAGCCGTGGCCATCGGGTCGGAATCCTCACCAGAGGTTATGGCGGGAAAAACAAGGGAGTCACCGTAGTCGGCACAGCGGGTCAAGCCCTGGCCACGCCAGCCGAGGTGGGCGACGAGCCCGTCATGCTGGCGCGCGCGTTTGCCGGGGTGGTCATCGCCGGCCGTGATCGGGTCGCCGCCGCCGGGCTCGCCCGCGGACGCTTTGACTTGGACGTGGCGATTCTCGATGATGGGTTCCAGCATCGCCAGCTTGACCGAGACGTAGACATCCTCCTGGTGAGCGGCGGAAGAGGTACGGGCAACGGCTGGCTGTTGCCCGCCGGGCCGTTGCGCGAACCACCTGCGGCAGCACGCCGGGCACATGTGGTGGTCATTACCAAAGGAGGCGCGCAGGGACGCAACGGGTGGTCGGCCGTCGATCAGCTGGGGCCGGTGTTCTTTGGCGACCTGATGCCGACCGCTCTGGTCAGCTCCGCGCAAGGCAGGGGGCACGAACTACCTATGGGTCTTTTAGGTGGCAAACGAGTGATCGCGCTGACCGGCATTGCCGACCCGATGCCTTTCTATCATTCTCTCCGGGAGTGGGAGGCAGAGATCGCGGAGGTCATGGAGTTTCCCGACCACCATGCGTACACGCAAGCGGACTGGCAAGCGGTCTCCCTGGCGAGCCAGAAGTTTGACCTGATCGTGACCACCGAGAAAGATCTGGTCAAGCTGGAACGCTTCCCCTTCGCCGCCGGCAAGCTTGTGGCTCTACGCGTGCGAATGGAAATCGAACACGGCAACCAATTGCTCGACTTGGTTGAGCGCCAGATCAGGGAAGAGGTTACCGCACCATCCGTGAGCCCTTCGACAAACCAGTCCTGAGCGGAGTCGAAGCATGAACAACAGCGCTTCAGCACCTACTCAGGAAAACAGACGAGATACCTCATGGCGGCACCTTTTCTCATCAAGGCAGTAACCGACCTGCTCGCGGATATTCCAGCGAACGAAAAGACGTTACTGGATGTGAGTTGTAAAGAAGGAGATGTACTGCAGGCGCTCAAACCGCGCGGCTTCCGCTTGCGCGGCACAAACTTCGAGCCCGAAGGACCGGCTCTGGATGGCATTCCCATTGATTACGGCGTAGACCTGCTGCGCCGGCTCCCTTATAACGATGCCAGCTTCGATGTCGTGCTCTTGGTTGAGGTGATCGAACACCTGGAGAATCACCGGGTCGCGCTCGGCGAACTGGCGCGGGTGCTCAAGCCCGATGGCGTGCTGATCTTAACCACGCCGAACGTCATGCGTCTCAACTCGCGTTTTCATTTCTTTTGGAGCGGCTATCACAAGACCAAGCGCCGCTTTATCCCCTTCGATACGCCTCTGGATCAGGCACACCGTTTCCACAATTATCCGATTGACCTCCCGATCCTGTATTACCTCTGCAAACAGAACGACCTGGTGTTGGAACGCATAGGCAAGAGTATGGTCAAGGGATTCTCCCGGTTCCTGTTGGCCGTGTTCGGACTGCCGGTCATGGCCTATACCTGGTATACGTTATTGTTGCGAGAGAAGAACCCAGCCCAGCGACAGGAGAACCGTCGCCTGTGCGTTTGGTTGCTCCACCCCCGCACGCTGATGGAAGACAATTTGGTCCTTCGTCTGCGGAAGCGCGAGGGAGGAGCATAAGCTGCGCCTCAGGAGATACGTATGGCTCTCAGCAAAGAATTGCTCGACATTCTGATCTGTCTCCAATGTAAGGGAAGCGTCGAACTGACCGACGCGCAGGACGGTTTAGTCTGCCAGACCTGCAAGCTGCTTTATCCGATCAAAGACGACATTCCCGTGATGTTACTCGAAGAGGCGATCAAGCTCGA
>JBGPOI010000303.1:0-6245 GCA_041487975.1 Binatia bacterium
ACGCTATCTTGCCTCCTGGGAATTTGGTACGTAAGCTTGATGGCGTCAGCTTCGACTCCGTCAATGAAGAGTTTTTTCAGTGAAGAGCTATGAGTGAAGAGTTCAGAGTTACCCAAAGATCTTTCTCTTCGCTCATTGCCTCCCATTCTTTACTTGCCACTTGCCACTTGCCACTTTCTCTTTTCCGTTCTGCACTCCTAGTGACGGTCTGGGTGGCGCTGTCGGCGGCCGGCATCGCTCGCGCCGCGCTGCCGGATCGTCCGATCCTCGAGAGCGTCCACCACGTGTCCGCGGCCGATTACACCCGTGTCGTTATCACTCTCTCCGGGGAAGCCTCCCACCGACTCTTTACCGTGCCGGCCGACCCGGCGCACAACCTGCCGGGTCGAATTGTCATCGACTTCTCTCCCGCTCAGCGGAGCCCGCAGGTCCCATTGTCGCTTCCCATTCAAGACGGGTTGCTCCAGCAGGTCCGCACCGGCCAGTTCTCGGCCACCATCGTGCGGATCGTTCTCGATATCGAACAGATCGACGACTACAAAACCTTCGCTTTGGCATCTCCCTACCGGCTCATTGTCGACGTCAAGGGGAAAGTCCAGCGTCAAACCCCAGCGTTGAGCAAGCCGTCGAGCGAGCCTCCGCCAGAGCAGTTCTCTCCGCCTCACTATCGCATCATGTTGGACCCGGGCCATGGCGGGAAAGATCCCGGTGCTATGGGAGAACGTGGGGTGGCGGAGAAAGATGTCGTGTTGGCGATCAGCAAACGCCTGGGCCGCAAACTGACCGAACGGGAGCAGGTCGATGTGCTGTTCACTCGGACAACGGATGTGTTCGTGCCGCTGGAAGAACGTATCGCGTGCGCCAACGCCGCCAAGGCGGACCTCTTCGTCTCAATCCACGCCAATGCCAGTAGTAACTCTGAGTTACAGGGGGTCGAGACTTATTATCTCAACAACACCAATGATCGCGCGACGATCCGCTTGGCGGCCTTGGAGAACGGATTACGGCCGGAGAAATACTCTCCTGAGGATGGCAGAGCCGGGTTGTCTTTCTTGTTGAGCGATCTGATCCAAAGCGGCAAAGAAGAGGAGTCGATCGCGCTGGCCCATCATCTGCAGGAAGCGGTGGTTTCCCGAGCCAGGCAGCGTTATCCTGCCCTTCATAGTCTCGGCGTGAAGAAAGGCCCCTTCTACGTTCTGGTCGGAGCGCATATGCCCTGTGTCCTGGTCGAGACCGCGTTCATCACTCACCCGGTGGAGGGCAAACACTTGCTCTCGTCTGAGTACCAGGATGCCCTCGCCGAAGGGCTGTTTCTGGGCATCGCCCGCTTCCTGCGCACGGGTCTCATGGCAAAGAATTTATGAGGGAGACCGTAGATCTTCCTGAGGTATGCGCTGCTCTGACTGCCATCGACCTGCCGCCTCTGCCCTCGGCGGATCTGGAGGTCGCGGCTGACCCGCGCCTCAACCTCAGAGACGTCAGTAAGGCGTACCACGCTCGTGTGCGCGAGGAACTGGCAAAGCTCCATGTGGCTGGGGAGAGCGGGCGGACGGTGGTCGAGTTGTACACCCGCCATATCGACCGGCTGATTCGCTACCTCTTCGACGCCGCCACCCGACTGTACGCGCGGCGTTACCCCCAACTCCACCAACGCTGCGCCGTATTCGCTCAGGGCGGCTACGGGCGAGGGGAACTCAATTTCTATTCGGACATCGACCTGTTGTTCCTGTATCACTGGAAGATCACGCCTTACGTTGAGACCGTGCATGAAACCATAATGAATAACCTCTGGGATGCCGGTTTCACGACATTGCCGGCCGTACGTAACGTGCGCGAGTGTGTACGCCTGGCGAACAAGGATTTGACGGTGAAGACTTCTCTGCTCGACTACCGCTATCTGTGCGGAGACGAGCCGCTCGCTCGTGAGTTCACCACCGCGCTGGAGCGCGAAATTCTTGGCAAGCACACCGAGCGATTTTTCCAGGACAAAGCTCAGGAGAGCCGGGAGCGGCATCAAAAGCATGGAGGGTCGATTTACCTGCTCGAACCGAACCTCAAGGAAAGTCAGGGTGGCTTGCGCGATTTGCACACTGCCGGGTGGTTGGCCAAGGTCAAGTTCAAGGTGCACACGCTACGGGAACTGATTGCGAAAGGAGTCATCTCGGCTCACACGCTGGCCGAAGTCGAGGAAGCCCGCGACTTCCTCTGGCGGGTACGGAATGGACTGCACCTGTTGGCGCACGATGAGCAGGATCAGTTGACCTTCGAGTATCAAGATCAGCTTGCGCCGGCACTGGGCTTCAGTGATGTGACCAGCTTCATGCGTCACTACTACCGCCACGCCACCATCTTGCACGCGTTTTCACAAACGATGACTGAGCGTTGCCTGGAGACGCCACGGTTCTATAGCTTTATCGGCCGACCGCGCAGCCGGGAGATTCGCGCAGGCGTCCGCATTCTTGACGATACTCTCATAGTGACGAAAGCCGAAATCCTTACCGACGAGCCGCTTAACCTCGTGACGATCTTTCACGATGCTCAGCGCCACGGCGTGCGCTTGGCGAGCGACACGCGACAACTTATTCGTGATGCCCTGGCCAGTCTGCCGGCGGACGTGGCGGCAACGCCCGCGCTGCGCGACGCCTTTTTCGCCATCCTCAACTGGAAACAACGCGTCGCTCCGACCTTGCGAGAGATGCATGCCCTCGGCGTGCTGGAATGGTTACTCCCAGAGTTTGGCCACCTGCGCTGGCGCACCCAGCGTGATCTTTACCACGTCTATGCTGTGGATGAGCACACTTTGTATGGAGTAAGCGAACTCGAACGATTACGGGACGGCGACTACAAAACCGACTTGCCGTTGCTCACCCAAGTGATGCGCGAGATCGACCGTGTGGAAATCCTCTTTCTCGCCATGCTCTTTCACGATGTCGGCAAGGGTTATGGTCATGAGCATTCCGAACGCGGCGCCGGGATGGTGCCCCCGGCCGCGGCACGTTGGCAGCTCACCCCGGATGATACGCATGAGTGGCACCATCTGGTCTTGCACCATCTGCTGATGTCCCACATTGCGCAGCGCCGTGATGTGTCGGATGACACAGTCATCGCCAACTTCGCCAGCGTCGTCGGCACCCCAGCCGTGCTGAAGAAACTGTACCTCCTCACTTTCGCTGACATGAAAGCGGTCGGCCCCAAGGTGTGGAGCGCCTGGAAAGGCGGGTTGCTCGATGAACTGTACCGGCGCACCCTGGAACGCTTCGAGACCGGTGAATCGGTCGAGGAGGAGCGGGAGGCCCGACTCCAGCGGCGCAAAGACCAACTCGTGCCCCTGCTGCATACGGTGGCGCCGCCGGAGCAGGTCGCGGCGTTTCTGGAGTCCATGCCCGAGAGCTATTTCCTTTCGACTCCCGAGAAAGCCGTGCCCGCTCATTTTCAACTCCTCAACCGTTTCGCCCAGAGCAACGGAGACGGCGCGAGCGATCCTTACCGGGTGGCACTAGTCCACTTTCCTGAACGTGAGTTCAGTGAGTTGACTGTCGTGACACGCGACCGGCCGGGTTTGTTCGCCATGCTGACGGGCGTGCTGGCCGCCCAGGGGCTCAATATCGCCGACGCGCGCATCACCACCAGCCGGGATGGCATCGCGCTCGACGTGTTCCGCCTCTCGCACGCGGAGCGGCGCGAGTTGGTGATGGATGCTGATACCTGGACGCGCGTGCACGCCCGCCTGGGCGCCGTGCTGCGCGGGGAACGCACGATGGAGGAAATGCTCCGCGCCGCGAGCCCGCCGTCGTACCTGAACAAGCACAAGGCGCGGATCCCCACCGAGGTCACGGTCGATAACACGGATTCTCCGCGCTACACTGTGATCGACATCACCGCGCCCGATCGCATGGGGTTACTGTTCACCATTACCTATGCGCTCTTTCAGCTTGGTCTGGAAATTCACCTGGCCAAGATCACCACTAATGTCGATCAAGTGCTGGACGTCTTCTATGTGACCGATCACGGTGGAGCGAAGGTGGTTGACCCAGAGAGCACCGCGAATGCGTTGCGCAGTCAACTCATCAGCATGAACGTGAGTTCGTGATGGCAAACCGCTTTGTTCCTGACGCCCTCCCCTCTGCTCACGACGCCCAGATCGATGCCTTCCTCGTTTACCTGACGGTGGAGAAGGGACTGGCGGCGAACACCATCGAAGCGTACGGTCGCGACCTGGCGAGCTTTCACCGCTATCTGGCAACACAAGAAGTGAAAGAGGCGAGCGCGGTTGGCGCGCGTCACCTGATCGGCTTTCTGACTCTGCGGCGCGATCAGGGGCTCTCGGCGCGCAGCCAGGCTCGCGTGCTGACCACGCTCAGAAGGTTTTACCGTTTTCTGCAGCGCGAAGACGCCCTTCCCGCCAACGACCCGACCGCCCATCTCCTGCTGCCGAAGATGGGGCGACGCTTACCCGAGGCGCCGTCACGCGTGCAAGTGGAAGCCTTGCTCGACGTGCCCGACGCCGCGACCCCGCTAGGTGCGCGCGATCAGACCATGATCGAATTGCTCTATGCCACCGGCCTGCGGGTGTCCGAATTGGTCCGGCTAGAGGTCAAGCAGATCAACCTTGAGGCCGGGTTCGTGCGAGTACGCGGCAAAGGGGGACGGGAGCGCGTGGTGCCGTTAGGGTCTCGCGCCAAAGAGAAAGCCTTAGCCTACCTCAACACCACCCGGCCGCTGCTCCTCAAAGGCCGTTCCAGTCCCTACCTCTTTCTCACCCGTTCGGCCAAACCGCTCACCCGTCAGCGCTTCTGGCAACTGCTCAACCAGCACGCGCGGCAGAGTTCGGCGGGCGGCAAAGTCTACCCCCATGCCCTGCGTCACGCCTTCGCCACCCATCTGCTCGATGGCGGAGCGGACCTGCGGGCCGTGCAAGCCATGCTGGGGCACGTGGATATCGCCACCACGCAGATCTACACGCACGTCACCAGCGAGCGCCTGCGCGAGGTACACAGGAAGTTTCATCCGCGGGGGTAGGACAGATGACTGCTCATCTTTACGAAGAGCAGAAAGACCGGAAGGTGGGCAATGCCCACCCTACACCACTATGAACTTACCGGCAGTGCGGCATGACTTCCTGGGCAAACAGTGCCATCGAGCGCGTGACCGTGGCGTGGTCCACCAAGCCGCCTTGATTGAAATAGCCGATGAATTCGTCCATCTGGAATTCGCGCCGCAGAGTCTGGATCCGCTCCACGCAATGCGCCGGATCGCCGAAGACCCCCATGTGTCGGTCAATACCTTCATATGTGACCCGTTCCAGCCGGGCGAGGACTTGGTGAAACGCTTCGTAGCTTTTGATCGTTGTCTCGCCTAAAGGACGCAGGCGCTCGCCCGCGGCGCGGAAGAAGTTCTTCAGACTCGCCTCACATTCGCGGCGCGCTTGTTCGCGGCTGTCTGCGACGTGGACGGGAAACATCAGGGCGACGTCTTGCCGTCCCCCGGGTTTGAGGGTCTCGCGGTGCACCGCCAGATACTCCTGCAGTTTGTCGGGCGGATTAATGAGCGGGGAGGCAAAAATGGGCAACCCGAGCTGTCCAGCAATGACGAAGGTGTCCGGACTATTGGCCGCGAGGCGAATCGGCGGATGTGGTTTCTGCAGCGGCTTGGGGACCACCGCGAGATCCTGGGCGTGAAAGTACTTGCCCTGATACGATAGCCGCTCGCTCGTCCAGGCCTGAAGAATGACCTCGAGTGCCTCCTCAAACCGTTCCCGGCTCTCCTCTTGGGGCACGTTATAGCCGGTATAGTGAATCGGTGCGGTGCCTCGACCGACGCCAAACTCCAGGCGCCCGCCGCTGAGGATGTCGGCGGTGGCCGCCTCTTCGGCGATCTTCACCGGACTGTGCAGGGGCAAGAGAGTGACGGCGGTGCCCAAGCGTATGCGCGTGGTCCGCTGGGCCGCGGCCGCCAAGATCATGAGCGGGCAAGCCGAGATCGAGGACTGGCGACCGAAGTGTAACTCGCCGAGCCACACCGTATCAAAGCCCAGTTTGTCCCCGAGTTCGATCTGGGCAAGAATGTCCTGGTAACGCTGACTCTCCGTTTGTGAGTCGGCGCAGGGTAGTTGATCGAAAAATCCGAAGCGCATGTTCCCTCCTTTAGCGCTCAATCGAACCACATGACATTGGTACGCAATCGGCGTAGCGTGCGCTGTGCGCACGACTGCCCTGCCGCCCGCTTATTTCCGTGCGCATAGCGCA
>JBGPOI010000304.1:0-6243 GCA_041487975.1 Binatia bacterium
AGAAGTACAAAATCTAAGCCCCGCGCTTCTCAAACAACTGATGCCCCCAGAGCCAGGTGTCCTGCCAGGTCTGCACCAAGCCGAGTTCCTGCAGGCGGGCGAAGGTCGGGCCGAAGTCTCGCACGATGTGCTGCGGATGAGTGCCGGCATCTTCAACTTGGATCCGAGCGAACAGCAGACCACCAGGCCGTAGCGCCCGCCATAGACGTTCGGCCGTGGCCACCGGATCGGCCAGATGTTCGAACACGTCCATCGCCAAGATCATGTCAAAGCTGGTTGTGGGTAGAGCCGCCCGGTTCAGGTCCAAAAAATGCGCAGACAGCCCACGGCGAGCAAACCGCCAGTGAGCGAAGTCGAGCAGCGTGGTGGAAATGTCAGCCAGCGACATTGTTATCCCGGCCCGGGTAAACAAGAGCGCACCAGAACCGACGCCTGAACCGAAATCCAGACAGGTTTGTACGTGATGCGCTCGCGCGATCTCCAGACCCAGGATATATGCCAACGGTCCTGTGTCATCTCGCAAGGAGTGCCAGCCCATCAGGTCATACACCATCGTCGCGCTCTGGTAAAAACTCTCGATGCTGACGCGTTGCCGGGGATTGATATGCTCTTCCCACTCACGCCGCATTGTCTCCACCGCACTGGAGCAGCGGCACTCAACTTTAGCGAGATCGTCAATATCGTGGTAAGCAGCAACTTCACGCAAAAGACTGGTCCGCAGGTCCACTTCTCCGTCCATCAGCAGCGCGGTGCGCCATGCTGTCCGGTAACTATCGAAGAGCAGCTCCTGCTCGGCGAAAGCAACCTCGCGGCTGAGGCGGCCGGCGTCCGCTTCGCCCCACACTTCACGTAAGCGATCGGGCAACAGCATCCCGCCCTCCCAACACGTCCGGTAGCGCGGCGAAATTCGTCAGGATGATCCCTAGTTCGCCAATCAATGTCGGGACACGGGGGTCTAACAAAGTCGTCAATTCGCTCTCGCGCTCGGTTGCATACGAGCTGTCCAGGTCCGGCGACGCATAACCGGGATGGCAAGCCAGCTCAGTCACCCCTTCCGGCAAGGCGCGCAGCATCTGCGCGAGATTGTCTATGCCGATCAATTCCGGCGCTGGGTGCGGACGCCACTCTTCATCATACCACTGACCGTAGAATCCGCCGTTATAGTGAACTGACCCCAGGCTGCGCAGAGGGAGTTGGTGCTCTACCGCCCAGGCGAAGAAGAGCGGTTTGAGTTCTTGGCGCAAATGTACGTGATGGTGAGAATCGAGGTGTGTCGGCGGCCGACCTAAGAGGTCACAACAACGCTGATGTTGGCGATGGAGTTCTTTTTCGATGGCAGCAACATCGAAGAGATCGACGATTGGGCCATTGGTGCTTGTGGCGACAAAGTGCAATCCAACGCCCAGGCCGGGGTACAGGCTCGCCAGCGCAGCGGCTTCAGCGGCACACGGGGTATCGACCATCAGGCTCGTACTGAGCACCACTCCCTGCTCATGGGCCGCAATAATGCCACGATTGACTCCGCCGGCATAGCCAAAATCATCAGCGTTAACAATCAGATATTTGGACATACAGCCTTTCCGGCAACTGCGAGGCAGGTTTTCTCACTCCTCATTCGCTCCTTGCAGCCTTGAGATCATCTTTCGACGAATCCCGCAACGAGGTTCTTCAGATACGAATAAAGATCTTCTTGTGATAGAGAATCCCCATGAGCCCGAGCCAGAGCAACACATACGTCACCGCATAGAAGAACGAAGCATACGCCTCCCCGAACCGCGGTCCGGCCCACGATGAGTAGAGGTGCTCATAAATCCAGGTCTTGCATGGGACGGCAGAGCCATCCGCTTGAGTGAGGCTCCACCACCACAGCATCCGGTCCATCAAGATGGACAAGGCATAGACCGCGATAGCGTTGACCCCGAAGACGACAAAGGGGGTCGCCCAACGCCAATACCCTTTGAGGTCGATCAACCAATAACAGACACCGAGAAAATAGAGCGCCATGCCAGTAGTGAAGACCACATACGAACTCGTCCAGAGATTCTTGTTAATGGGGAAGAACAGATCCCAACCAAGGCCGAGTACAAGACCAACACCACCCAGGACAAAGAGCCCGGAGGCCTTCTCGTAAGGATCCTTGTGAGAGCGCAGCCAGTGTCCGGTCAGGACTCCGAAGAGCGTAGACGAGATCGCCGGAACTGTGCTGAGGAGGCCTTCCGGGTCCCAAGTGTTCTCCTGCAAATGACCATGCAGGAACAGATTATCGAGGTAGGCGGCAAAGTTTCCTTGCGGGGTGAGCACACCGGCGCCATATTCCGGCACCGGCACCAACTCCATCAAGACCCAATACAAGAGCAGCAAGAACGTTGCTATGCAGGCTTGTTCCCGGGGGCCGGTTTTTAAAATGACGAAAGAGGCAAAAAAATACACCACGGCGATGCGCTGCAGAACTCCAGGAATGCGGAGAATGGAGAAGGCAAATCCACCGGGAATATAATACGAGGCGTTGAGAAAAAGACCGAGAAAAAAGAGAATGACCGTGCGCTCCGTGACCTGAAGATAGACCCGCTTGAGATTGTGGCTTTGCCGAACACGACGAGAGAAAGAGAACGACATGGAAACGCCGACGATGAAAAGGAAAAACGGGAAAATTAAATCAGCCAGCGTCCAACCATGCCATGCCGCATGCTGTAGAGGTGGGAAGACGTGATCCCAGTCTCCCGCATTGTTGACCAGGATCATGCCCGCGATCGTCAGGCCGCGAAACGCATCGAGCGAGAGGAGCCGCTCGCTAGAGGGAGGATCCATGTGTGTTTAGATTACAGGAAGCGTGACCGCAAGAATATGAAGTCAGAGCGTGCATCACAGTCTCTCGCCCCTTCGTCTCGCCTCCTATTTCCCTCTCGTCGAGAGCCCGAGTTGCCGCCGCGCGGGCTTTCACGACTACTGTTCGCAACGGCGCAGTTCTTCAACTTCTTTCTCCGTCCTTGGTCGATCGAAAGAGAAGAGTTCGTTGCCCCGGGCAAAGCTTAAAAGATAGCGACCCATAACGAGCATCTGCGTATGGTATTGCAAAAGCGCACGCCGTTTCGTGTCAACTTCTTCAGGAGACAAAGGGAAAGAAATCCACTCCATATCCGTCTCCGGAAAACCCTGTGGGGGGTACAAGCGCGACCCGGTTCCCCCGCCTCCGTCAAGTGGCCATTGACCAAAGTGAATCAGAAAGGTCAACATCTGCGGTTGGGGCTTGAGCTTCCGGTGGGGATGTCTCTTCTCTAGTGCCTTCAGCGTTTCTTTGACGAAAAAGTACGTAGAGTGGTGATCGGGGTGTTGATCGCGTGGATGAGTGGTAACCAGAAGCGTGGGGTGAAAATCACTCAGCACTTGAGTGATCGCCCTTTCCAGATCTTCGCCGTTATATTCTGTGTTGGGCAGAACAACGTCAGCCGGGGGAGGACGATCTTCCAACGTAAACGGCGACTTATAATCCGGTCCGTCATCAGACTGATACTTCGAGAGGATGGAACAGAGCCCGCCGTCGGGGAAACCCAGAAAGATTACATCCCCCTCTTTCATCCCCAGGGTTTCCAGTACGCGTACGGCTTCTTTTTGGCGCTCCATGCCATATTCACGGAAGTTCTGCGCCGTGGGATGGGCAATATGTTCCTCCATCTCTACCCCTTCAGGATAGCCGTCTCCACTGGTCATAAAGACCACCTTCACCGCTCCACCAATACCAAGCACTCGCTGAATGAGGCCTCCGGCTCCCAAAGTTTCGTCATCCGGATGCGGAGAAAAGACCATGAGACGGGTGTGTGGCGAGAGGAGCGCGTCAAGTGTCGGCAGTTTCTCTTCGGCGTGAGCACAGGGGGAAAGCAAGAGGACAAAAACGAGGAAGACACTAGCAGGTCTCTTCTTATTCACCAGTGAGAACCTTTGGGTCTTGCGCGACAAAACTGCTGCCAGCGATTATCTTTATTCACTTCTCTTTGTCTTTTTTACTTTATCATCTAGGCTGAAGGAGTTGATGATACAAGGCAATATAGTCGCTTACCATCCGATGGTGCGAAAACCGCTCTTGCACGCTGTAGCGCACCTGAGCGCGGTCGACCTCGGACAGTCGCTCCACCAAGGCAGGAAGGTCCGCTGGCTGCTCTCCATAAAAGCCATTCACCCCCGGCGTGATGACCTCAGGCACGGCTCCCCTGCGGAGGGCTACCACGGGCGTCCCGCAGGCCATAGCCTCCACCATGACCAAACCAAACGGCTCATCCCAGAGCACGGGAAAGAGCAGTCCTTTGGCCTTTTGCAACAAAGCCACTTTTTGCTGTCCCTGCACAGGTCCCACATACCGCACGAGGTGGCCATCTATCTCAGGTGCGAGCTGTTGCTCGAAAAACGGCCGGTTGACTGTGGGGCCTGCTAAGACGAGGGGGTGATGTAGAGCTTTGGCCACTGCGATGGCGATATGTGGTCCTTTAATAGGATCAAGACGGCCAAGAAAGAGCAGATAGTCTTGCGCGTCCCCACAGAAGGGAAACTCTGCCATCTCTATCCCATTCACGACAGTGGTGACAGTTCCTACCCCTGGCTCTTTCAGCGCTGCCTCTTGATGATGACTAACCGTGGCGAAGTGTGCTTGAGGAAAGCGGCTAGCCAACCACAGCATGTCCCTGGCCATGGAACAATGCAGAGTGTGGAGCACAGGAACGGAGAGCAAAGAAGTAAAAGGGACAAGGGCGCAATTGAGGTGGCTATGCACTAAGTCCACGCTACCCGCAAGACGTAAGGTCTCGCCGATAGCTGCGGCCTCGTAATAGGAGTAATCATCTATCTTGCCTTTCTCCATGGCCGCGACTATCCCTTCCGGACAGATTGCCACCAGCCGCCCTAGGGAAGCCGAGTCACCGCTGGCAATAAGGGTAACCTGATGTCCCTGAGCTAGTAGTTCCCGTGCCAGGAGAAAAATGATCTGCTCCACGCCACCTCTATCAGCCACTACTGGGAACCAGAGAGGGGCGACCAACATAATGTGCAGGGACGACTGGACCATCTTCTTGTCTCCTTGTGCATCTGGACGGTTCTTTTTGCTACGGGCTCTTAGCCGATCCCCACGTCCTGTAACATTTTTGCGAGCACCTTCACGGAGTCAAAATACTCCCGTGCGATCTCGCGTGCAGCGTGAGAGTGAGCAGAATAATCACTGTTAATGGCTTCCAGAGCAGCCAGCGCCTCATCCGCAGTGGAGAACGCAAACAACCCACGTCCAGTAGGAACATACTTACTGAAGCCCGTCTCCTGGGTCACCACTGGTCGGCCCGCGGCCAGGTAACATACGCTGCGGTCGCTAAACCAGCCGCTGCGGGTTCGTGCCACCACGTCTTTGGACACGGTAAACTCGCCACGCGAACTACAGATATAGTCTTGATAGATCTCCATATCCTGTGACACCGTCAGCGGGTTCGTTAGCCCCCACCCATGATATTGAAACTCTCGCAGCGTCCTCGCATCATCGATCTCGACGGCCAATTCGAGAACCTGCGTCGTGCGTCGGGGAAGATCAGCTATCGCGAGGAAGTTGAGGTGTTTTGACCAGAGATACGTCTCTCCGCGGAAACACACGTCCTTTCCACGGTTGTGCCAGGTGGCAATCGTGGTGAAACGAGGACAGAACCGGTCAGGGACAAACGGCCAGCACTCCAGAACGACCGGGGGTCGGGTTTTCTTCCAGTCAAAGTGCGCGAGTGGAATCGGACAATCCACCGCTCCCAAATTTTCACCGTAAGTGATATGGGCGTCATGTTCCTTCAGGAACCGGAACGCGTTCTCGTCTCCCTGGTCCAGCTGGATCTGAACAAGGACCGGATCAGTTTCCACATACAACAGCTTCCCACGCGGGCGAAAGGTCAACGTGGCGGGATGGCTCGCTCCGCAAAGGTTGAGCGCACACCGGGCGTCGGCAAAGAGCGCTTGCACGCGGCTTTCCGGCAGGCCGTACCACTGGTCGCTGAGGCTGTCATGGTACGCCCAGGCGTCCTCCAGGCCAAACCGCCGCAACGTCTCAGCGATAAAACCGAGGCTGTAGGTACAATCATTCACTAGCGTCTTGGCACGCGGGTCATAAGGGGGAGAGCCAGTCTCCTCGACGTAATAGACGTCGAAACCCAGCCGGCGTAACCCTACCAGGTGATGGATGACTTGCCAGGCCATGCCAGCCAGCGGAAACTGACCGAGCAACCCGAG
>JBGPOI010000305.1:0-6243 GCA_041487975.1 Binatia bacterium
ATCGCTGCTTTTGAGGTGACCAATCTTGGCAATCTTGCCGTTTTTGACCCCCAGGTCGGCGTGGTACGGCGGCACCAGGGTCCCATCGACAATCATGCCTCCCTTAATAATCGTATCGAACTCTGCCATAAAGCCCTCCTTCTTTTGAGTGATGAGGTATGAGTGCTGAGGACTGAGTAAAAGACCGTGTATTTGTCCTGTCCGACTCAGTCCTCAGTCCTCGTTACTCAGTCCTGCTATTCGATGCCATACACCCGCGTAGCGGTGTCATGCACGATCTTGCGCCGGTCGCTCTCCGAGAGACCGCTGAACGTCTTGTTGATGAACTCCTGCGACCGGGGCCAGGTAGCCGCGGTGTGCGGATAGTCCGAAGACCACATGGCGTTGTCCGGTCCATAGATGTCGAGCGTTTTGATGAACACCGGCTCGTTGATGAAAGTGGCGTACACCTGCCGCTTGATATAGTCACTGGGTTTCATGCTCAGCTTCACGCCAGCCAGCGCGCCCAGACGGCTGTAGATCATGTCCATCCGCCACATCAAGTACGGCATCCAGGCCACGTCGTTCTCGGCGGAGACGATCGTCAGCTTGGGGAATTTCTCTAGCACTCCGCCCAGGACAAACACCGCCAGCGAGCGTTCCACCTCGTGATGCAGCGTAGAAGCCTGCAGCGCCAGGTTCCCACTGAAGAAGTCGACCCCGGTGCCCTTGCGGCCGGTGAGGACGTGCAGAGAGAGTGGGAAGTTGGCTTCCTGGGCAGCCGTCCAGAACGGATCGTAGTCCGGATGGTTGTACGGCTTGTCAGCAGGAGCCTCCGCCCAGATCATTGCTCCTCGTATCCCCTTCTTGGCAACGCGCTGCAGCTCTTGCACGGCCGCGCTGATGTCCTCCAGTGTCAACAGCCCCAGTGGGAGAAGCCGTTTGGGATTGTGGCTGCAATACTCGACCGCCCAGTCGTTGTACACGCGAAAACACGCGGATCGCAGTTCGACGTCGTCGAGCATGTACAGCGGCATACCCATGGAAGTGTAGATCACCTCGGCGACGATGCCGTCGCGATCCTGGTCTTTCAGACGGGCCGCCGGGTCCCAAACACTGGCCGGGGCGGCCTCCATGCCCTTTTTGTTGTGCTCGGGCAACACCTCCGATGGCACCCCGGCGCCAAAAAACGCCGCCACCGGGAAGGGGTTGATGTTCTCGCAGACGAAGAACTCGCCGTCCTTGCCATTGAGTCCCCGCACCGTGTGCGGTGCGCGATCGCGGAACTTCTTGTCCAGCCGTTCCGCCCACATGCCGGGAGGCTCCACAAAATGTGAATCCGCTGAAATGATACGTTGCTCTGCCATAATACACCCTCCTTTATGGGTTTATAATTGTTGACCTCCTACTCTACATCTTCCGCATTCCACAATCCACGAGCGCAAATCGTCAAATCGCCCCCTCCTCCCGCAAAGCCGCGATCTCCGCTTCGCGGTATCCCAGCTCCGTAAGAACTTCCACATTATGCTGGCCCAGAAGCGGGGCTGTTGTGATCTCGGTCGGAGAGGCCGAGAGCTTAATCGGATTCCCAGCCATAATATACCGACCACGCACCGGATGCGCGACTTCGACGATCATTTCCCGGGCGTGCAGGTGCGGATCGTTGAGTACTTCACCACTATCCTGACATGCCCCGCACGGCACACCCGCTTCGGACAAAATCTTCATCACTTGATGTTTTGGCCTCTGCGAGGTCCATTCCTCGATCAGAGCGTTGACCTCTACCATCCGTTTCAGGCGAGCACCGGCGGTGTCATAGCGAAGATCGCCGATCAAATCCTCACGATCGATGGCGCGCAGCAGCGGATGCCACATCTGCTGCTGCGCCAGGATAAAGACGTAATCGTTGGGTCCGCCGGGGTGGCAACGGTAGGTCGTGGCCGGCACGATCGGACCGAGTTGGTTGCCGTTACGCTCCACCACTTTGCCGAGGCGTTGGTGGTCACGCAGACTGACCCGCACCAGGTTGACCACGGCGTCTTGCATGGAGACCTCGACCTGTTGACCTTCACCGGTGATATGGCGCTGCATGAGTGCGGCGAGAATACCGATCGTGCAGTGCATGCCCGTGCCCGAATCACCAATGCACGCCCAGGTGACCGTCGGTGGATTTTCGGGGAACCCGGTCACGCTCATAGACCCACCCATCGCCTGGGCGATCGGTTCATAACTCTTGTAGTCGCTGTATGGACCATAGGTGCCGAACCCTTTGATGCTGGCAGAGACGAGGCGGGGGTTGAGCGCCTTGAGGACCTCATAGCTAAACCCTAGACGCTCCAAAACGCCGGGACCGAAATTCTCTAGCAAGACATCGCCCGTCTTGAGCAGCTTGCGGAAGGCCTCTTTCCCGCGCGGGCTTTTCAGGTTGAGAGTCAGGCTGCGCTTGTTGGCGTTAAAGGTGAGAAAGAACAGGCTGTCACAATCTGGTCGGTCGCTCAGGCTCGTGCGGGCGATATCCCCTTTGCCCGGTTCTTCAACTTTGATTACGTCTGCACCTAACCAAGCCAACATCTGGGCGCACGAGGGACCAGCCTGATTATTGGTGAGGTCAATCACTCGAATGCCTGTAAGAGCACTGCTCATCAGTGTGTTCCTTCCTACGCTAATGCCTGTATCACCTCATCCGCGCGACACACGGTCGTCAGGAAAGACAGAATCCCGCCGAGCAGCACACGATGGGCCTCCTCGGTCGTGCCGACACAGCAGTCTTCGGGAATAATGATCGTGTAGCCACGATCGGCCCCGTCGCGGGCGGTGCCTTCGACCACGCCATCGGTGGCGACTCCGGTCAACACCAAATGGGTGATGCCCTGGGCTTGGAGAATGCCCTCCAGCGGGCTGGCGTAAAAGGCGCTCACGCGCGTTTTGCTGAGTACGAAGTCCTGCGGGTCGGGCTTAAGGTCGGCGTGGATTTCTGCACCCCAGGTGCCGTCTTGCAGCGCTTGCATCTGTTTCATGCCTTGAAAGATGCGCACGTTGCTCGGCAGGTCGGCATAATCCGGACGGTAGGCGTGGCGGACGTGGATGACCGGCACCTTGGCGGCTCTACCCGCGATCATCAGCTTGTTGATCGTCCCCAGAAGATTTTTCTCTTTAATCAGTTTGGGCATGGCGCCGCCGGTGAGGCTGCCCCCCACCTTGCCCTGTTCGTGGACGATATCGTTCTGGCAATCCATCACTAGGATGGCGGTTTTTCCCCTCGGCAGGGTAGGTATGCTCATATCAGGCCCTCCTTTTGGGCAGTCGAACTCAGGAAGCGGCAGGAATCAGGATCAGGTAAAAATATAGTACGGCAGGAGAACTGTTTTTGTCAAACGGCAGGTGCCTCTCCTGCCCCGCTGGACAAATAGTGGAGCGGATTGAAGATGCCGAAATCACAAAAGCCCTCGAGAACAAAGCTGCGACAGATTAGCACCTAACTCACCAGTGGTTTCTTTTCTACCCAAGGATGTGCCTGCTCAAATGCCGCTGACGCACGCAGCACGGTCGCATCATCAAATCGCTGTCCCACGATCTGCAGCCCAATGGGCAACCCCTCCGTCGTGAAGCCACAGGGTATAGAGGCGGCGGGATTGCCGGTCAGATTGAATGGGAACGTGAATGGAATCCACTCATAGCGTTCGACCGGGGTGCCAGCGATCTCTGGAGGGTGATCCAACTCAGCGGCGAAAGGGCGGCAGGGTAACGTGGGTGTCAGCAGCAACGTATATTTCTCGAACAGGCGTTGGACATGCTCGTTCCACGCCAACCGATCGAACCAGGCTTGGATGTATTTCGTTGGTCCCCAGCTCAGCGCAGTGTCGATGATCGTGGCAAGACCAGATTCAAGGTCCGCGCGGCGGTCTGCCAGAGCGGGAGCGAGACGAGTCGCCAAGCTCCCACTAAAGGTTATCTCCCAGTCCTCCTGTGGCGAAGGCCAGTTCGGCTTTACCTCCTCGACCCGGCAGCCAAACTCGCGGAAGCGTTTGGCCGCTTTCTCGCACACCGCTTTCACCTCAGGATCTATTGCCTTGCTGAATCCCAGATCCGCTGCCCACGCGACCCGCTGGCCTTGCAGCGAGCCTTTCAGCGCTTTGACGTAGTCGACCTTTTCTGCGGGGAGCGAATACTGATCGCGATCATCCGGCCCGGCGCACACGTTCAGCATCAGAGCAGCATCGGTCACCGTGCGGGTCATCGGGCCAAGGTGAGAGATGCTCCACGCCGCACTCGGTGGATAGATCGGAATGCGGCCGAAGGAGGGTTTGAGCCCATAGATACCACTGAACGACGCGGGAATACGGATCGAGCCACCGGCGTCGGTCCCGATCGCCAACGGTCCCATGCCGGCGGCCACCGCGGCCCCGGCACCACCACTGGACCCTCCGGGTGTACAGTCGGTATTCCAGGGGTTGCGGGTCGGGCCAAAGAGGAGATTGTGTGTAGCGCCCAGCCAGCCCAAGGTGGGCGTATTGGTCTTGCCTAGTTGGATCGCGCCGGCCGCACGCAATCGCGCGACGATAGGCGCATCCTCGGTAGGCACATTGTCGGCGTAGAGGCGGGTACCGAAGGTGGTCCGGATCCCTTTAGTGATGACCAGATCTTTGGTGGAGAAGGGGACTCCATGGAGCGGTCCCAGGGTGGCACCCTTTTTCATCAGGGCGCGCTCGGCTGCGCGGGCGTCCTTGAGCGCATGCTCGGCTGTGACGGTCACAAAGGCATTGAGCGTCGGATTGAGCCGCTCGATCTGGGCAAGCACGGCACGCACGACTTCGACCGGCGAGAGGCGTTTGCGCTTGATGGCGCCTGCCAGCTCAGCAGCGGACAGCCAACAGAGATCCTCAGCCGCCATATCCTTCTCCTTCCTGCCCAGCATTCCACAATGAGATCGCCGTGTGCCTAGCTCCTTTCCTGAACTCTCTCTGTTTACATACTTCGGGTCCGAGGAGCAGGACGCGGTTTCAGGTGGTCCCTATCACCAGGTATAGTAGCCGGCAAGAGAGGGTGCTGCGCAGAGAATAAGACAATCTCAGCAAATCAGTTTGCTTCCCACCGAACAAGACGTGGCGGTAATTCCGTGGAGTCCGCTGGCGCAGGGCTTCTTTGCGGGTGTTGTCTTCCGCGCTCAGAACCCTTACCATTCCCCCGTCGTGGGGTGCGAGGGCAGGATGAATCAGGGGTAGGCATAGCTTGGCACGAGGCACGCCAACGACGTGCGCTGCCGTGAGCGCCACCGGCAGCGCAGCAGGAACCATCTCCGTCATGCGGGGAACGGCAGCAAGGAGGGGACAGCATGGAATTCGAAACCCTGGCCACCGGCTACGGCCTGCTTGAAGGACCACGTACCGACGAACAGAATCGGCTCTACTACAGCGATGTCCGCGGCGGGGGCGTCTTCCGGCGGAATCCCGACGGCCGGATCGAGACGCTGATCCCGGATCGCAAGTCGGTTGGCGGGATCGCGCTGAACAAGGGCGGTGGGCTGATCGTCACTGGCCCATCCCTCGCCCATTGGGATGAGAAGACCGGCCAGCTGCGCGACCTCTTCGCTGCCTGGGAGGGAAAGCCGCTCTTCGGACTCAACGACCTCACGACCGATGACCAGGGCAGTATCTGGAGCGGCACGTTTGGCTGTGACATCCAGCAATTCGATTTCAAGAGCACGCCGCCGCCAGGGGCGCTCTTCCGGATCGACCCACCTGGGAAGGTGACGAAACTATGGGAGGGCGTTGAAGTCACCAACGGACTGGGTTTCAGTCCGGATCGGAAGCTCCTCTACCATTGCGATTCGACCACGCGTGCCGTCTGGGCCTACGATGTGCATGCTGATCGGACTGTCAGCCCTCGCCAGGTCTTCGCGCGGCTTCCTGAAGGCATGCCCGACGGGATGACGGTCGACGTAGAAGGAGGCGTATGGGTCGCGGTCGTTGCCGGTCAGGGTGAGGTCGTCCGCTTCAAAAAAGATGGGACACTCGATCAGCGGATCAAGGTGCCGGCGAAAACAGTGACCAGCGTCGCCTTCGGCGGCCCGGATATGTGTGATCTCTATGTTGTCACCGCAAACAATGACCAGCGCGAACTCAAGGGGACCGTCTTCCGCACGCGCTCGAAGATTCCCGGCTTGCTGGTACCAAAGGCACGTTTCTAGGTGCGGACTCTCTTCTAGCCCTGCAGTCCTCTCTCTGTGCAGGAGAGCTTGGTATACTGGTAGCGATAGAGATCGAC
>JBGPOI010000306.1:0-6231 GCA_041487975.1 Binatia bacterium
CAACGAAACCCACCCCGCACGCACGACTTCCGTAGGCATCGAGCGCAAGCTCGCCGCCATCCTCAGCGCCGATGTCAAAGGCTACAGCCGCCTCATGGGCGACGATGAAGTCGGCACCCTGCGCACGCTGACAGCCTATCGTCAGCTCATCGACGCCGGAATCGCGCAGCATCGTGGCCGCATTGTCGGCACCGCCGGGGACAGCGTGTTAGCCGAGTTTGCCAGCGTGGTCGATGCGGTGCAGTGTGCCGTGGAGATTCAGACGACGTTACAGACCGAAAACACGGCACTTCCCCCGGAACAGCGAATGGAGTTTCGGATCGGCATTAACCTGGGTGACGTGATGGTTGAAGGAGAGACCATCTATGGCGACGGCGTCAACATCGCCGCACGGTTAGAGAGCCTGGCTGATCCTGGCGGCATCTGCCTCTCGGGCACGGTCTATGACCAGATCGAGACTAAACTTCCTCTGCATTACGAGAACCTCGGTGAACAAACGGTCAAGAACATCAAGAAGTCGGTGCGGGTGTGGCGGGTAGTGATGGATGAAGCAACGTCTACTTTGGCCGAACAGTTCGTGCTTCGACAAGCTCAGCACGAACGGGACTCAACCCCGGTCACCCTGAGCCCGTCGAAGGGCGACCGTCAGGACCATAAGGTGGGCACAGCCCACCGCGCTTGGGTGGTTGTAGCGGGGCTGGTGCTCATTGTGGGAGCAATCGCAGCCGTCCGGTATTTTTCTCGTCCCCCACTCAGTCCTCAGTCCTCAGCACCCGTCACTCAGGAGGCGCAGCCTCCGTTGCCGCCGCTGCCCGATAAGCCGTCCATCGTCGTCTTGCCCTTCGCGAACATGAGTGGCGATCCTGCACAGGACTACTTCAGTGACGGCCTGACCGAAGTGCTGACCGGCGACCTCTCCCAGATCTCCAGCCTGTTTGTCATCGCCCGCAACTCCGCCTTCACCTACAAAGGCAAGGCGGTGAGGGTGCAGGACGTGGGGCGCGAGATGGGTGTGCGCTACGCGCTGGAAGGCAGCGTACAGAAGGCCGAAGAGCAAGTGCGTATCACCGCACAGTTGATCGACACCACCACCGGCTACCACCTGTGGTCCGAGCGCTATGACCGGCCCTTAAAGGACATCTTCGCCCTGCAAGACGAGATCGTGCAGAAGATCGTGACGACGCTGAAACTCCAGCTCTCCGCACAGGAACAAGGGTGGATAGTGCGCAAACACACGGACAATCTGGAAGCCTATGACTCCTTCTTGCGCGGAGTGGAGTATTTTTGGCGCAACACGAAAGAGGCCGTTGCCCAGGCGCGGCAAATGTTTGAGAAAGCCCTGGCGCTGGACCCGCAGTATGCCGAAGCGTACGCACGTCTGGGTCTGACCTACTACCGGGAGTGGATTTGGCGCTGGAGTACGGACCCCCAGACCCTGGAGCGTGCGTTGACGCTAGCGCAAAAGGCCGTCGCTCTGGACGACTCCCTGCCTACAGCCCATTCGCTCTTGAGTTTGGTCTATGCGCGGAAACAACAGTCTAACCAAGCCATCGCCGAGGGCGAACGGGCCATCGCTCTCGATCCCAACAATGCGGACAGCTATGCATGGCAGACGGAGGTGCTGAACGTCGCGGGCAGGCCAGAAGAAGCCCTTAGGGGGGTGGAACAGGCGATGCGGCTCAACCCCCACTATCCGCCCTACTACTTAATCCAATTGGGCTGGGCCTACAACTTGACCGGGCGGTATGCCGAGGCGGTCGCCACGCTGAAGGACGCCACCATCCGTAGCCCCACTCATTTTGGTGCTCTCATCGTCCTAGCTGACAGCTACGTACAGCAGTGGGCCTCTCAACAGAGTGCGGATGCCCAGACGTTGGCGCAGGCGTTGGTGGCGGCGCAACGAGCTATCGCGCTCAATGACTCCGCCCCCTTGGGTCACGCATTCTTGGGCGCTGTCTATCTATGGCAAAAGCAGTATGAGC
This sequence comes from Binatia bacterium, assembly GCA_041487975.1. Lineage (GTDB taxonomy): Bacteria > Desulfobacterota > Binatia > Bin18 > Bin18 > JACQEL01. Next base: position 1,983 of record JBGPOI010000306.1, read on the forward strand.
AGGCTATTGCCGAGATGGAGCGGGCCGTTGTCCTCGATCCCAACGAGGTTGATGGCTATGCATTTTTGGCTGAGACGCTAGGCCGTATAGGCAGGTCGGAGGAAGTGGTGGGGATGGTCGAGCAGGCGCTGCACCGCAAGCCCCGTGTTGCAGACGAGCACTTAAGCAGCCTAGGCGCTGCCTATTACCTGGCCGGGCGGCCTGAGGAAGCAATTACCCCTCTGAAGCAGTATCTCAGCCGCTACCCCAATGTTCTTGGCCCCCATCTAACCCTGGCTGCGGTCTACAGTGAGCTGGGCCGGGAAGCAGAGGCCCGGGCCGAGGCGGCGGAAGTGCTGCGGCTCAATCCTCAGTTCTCCCTAGAGGTTCACAAGCAGAGAGTGCCCATCAAAGATCCGGCGGTGTTGGAGCGTCAGCTTACTGCTCTGCGCAAGGCGGGGCTGAAGTAAATGATGAATGATGAATGATGAATGGGGAACGAGTGACGAGTGATGAGTAACGAGTAATGAGCAATAATGAGTAATGAAGTAATAGGGAATCCTTGACGAGGCAAATATGGAAATTCATGAACTGGTGATCGAGATGAAATTACTCGAACGCCGCCTGACCCTGTATGAAGAGAAGTACGGCATTCTCAGCGAAGACTTCTTTGCAGCGCTCATGTCAGGTCAGTTGGCGCGCTACGACGAGCATGACGAAACCCGCAGTGACTTTAGCCGTTGGAAGGGCATCTACGAAACATGGCTGCGGCGCAAACAAGCCTACACTGCACAACTCAAGCAGCGAGATGTGGCTGAAACGTTGCGTTATCAGCCCCTGTCCTGACCATGAGCGAAAATCCCCTGCAATCGCTTGCTGGGTACAGTCGTTTTGTCGCTGAACTGCTCGGCCGTCCCACCGTCCAACGGTCCACTGTTGCGGTGTGGTCTGCCAGCCCCTATACGGGTATTGCTGAAGGGGAAGTATTCTTCTCGCATGGCTTCCGACTGCGGCTGAGAGAGGAGCTAGATTTCGATGCAAGCTTGATTACCGCATATGGGTACGAGGTCTATGAGGGCGAAGAACGATTGTATTGGTACGACGATTTTCCCCATCCGCATGCCCCGACATTGGCTGCCACCTTCCCTCATCACAAACATGTCCCGCCCGATATGAAACGCAATCGGGTGCCTGCGCCAGAGATGAGTTTCACCAACCCGAATCTGCCTCGGCTTATGCAAGAGATTGAAAAGCTCGCAGTTGACAAATGAAAGAATCCGGCAGGATAATCGCCCCCATGCTAGAGAGCCGGCCAGAGACGGCGACCGAAACCCGCAAACTCGCCGCCATCATGTTTACTGACCTCTGGATTCCTAGTCGAAAAGCTTTTTCCCTGTAGCGAAGAGGTTCCACACCACCGTGCCCACCAGCAGAATAACGATGGCGATGTAAAAGACCATGTTCCAGTCGCCGGTGAACTTGACGATAAAGCCCGTGATGGTTGGTGCCAAAATGCCAGGGATCGTAGCGGCGGTGTTGGTCAAGCCAACCAAGACACCAGCGTATTTCGGTCCGATATCAAGATGATTGATGCCCATCCCACTGGCAAAGCACGCCAGAGAACCCAGCCCCAGTGTGATGCACAACACGGTGAGCGCGGGAGAGGTGGTCTGTGTGAGCAGCAACAGAAACAGTGCCGCGCCGCCGAAGGCGAGAGTCTGAGAGAGCTTCCGTACGGTAGTGACGCTGGCGCCGCGCCGAATCATGCTGTCTGCTACCCAGGCCACACTATTGCCGATGCCGATCATGGCGATATACGGAAACGTGGCGTAGATCCCCATCTCGGAGAGTGAGAATCCCCGCACCTGCACCAGGTACGTCGGCAGCCAGGCAAGAAAAGTGTACCACGTCCAGTTGGTGCAAAAATGGGCGCAGAGCAGCGCCCAGAACGCCGGCTCACGAAAGAAACGGCTCCAGGGAACCACCTGTGCCTGTGGAGTGGATCGTTGTCCTTGGAGGAGGAGGTGCAACTCTTCCGGGGAGATACGCGGGTGGTCCTCCGGATTATTTGTCACAGATAGATACCATATGCCGCTCCACAGGAGCCCGAGGAACCCAAAGAGATAGAACACCCAGGGCCAACCCAGGTGGGTCATAATCCACACCGCGAGGGGAAAGGCAATGATCAGGCCCACATACATGCCGCTGGCGAGAAAGGCAGCCACTCGCGAACGCTCGCTGACGGGGACCCAGCGCGCGATGCTGGTGTAGAGGCAAGGCGGGCTCAGTCCTTCACCCAAGCCCAAAGAGACGCGGACCGTAAGCATGGTCGCGGTCGTGCTGGCGAAAGGCGTGAGCATGGTGATCAGCGACCACCAGCCTACAGCTCCACCGAGGATACCCTTGGCTCCCCAGCGATCGGAAAGCCAGCCGCCAGGAATCTGCGTGAGAAAATAACCGACGAAAAAGGCCGAGAGCACCATGCCCATTACCGCTGGGTCCCACCCCAGCTCTTTCATGAGCACCGGTGCCACCACCGATATGTTCACGCGATCCATGTACAGGACGACCACGCTGAAGAACAGGAGGACGACAACGTTAACACGTTGGGGCCATGCCCGTGTCTGGACTGCAATCGCTGCCTCGGATTGTACGGCCATCACTGCCTCCTGGAAGAAAAGCATTCAGCTATCAGCCGTCAGCTTTCAGCTATTGGCGTATAGCATAGAGTTCGCTCACTTCGTTCGCTCTATGGCGCATAGCTCCTGCCATAAGCTCTATGCCATAGGCCGTGAGCTGTCAGTTTTACTAGAGCTGGTTCTGACGACTGCTTATTGCTCTTTAGTCCTCCTAGTCCTTTGTGCCTGTTTTTGTCAACCTTACCGCAAATTGGGCGGGACAATTCACGCCGGGGCTGGCAATGGTTCCGGCGGTTCCTGGAACCGCGGTTGCTGCCCTTGGCGGCAGTGGCGCCCTTACAGTTCAGGGCACGGAGATAACTCTGTGCAACCGAGTAGGACTGCGCTATTCTGTCAGCAACTGGAGCAGGCCGAGTAAAGGAGGGAAACCATGGCCTATGATCTCTTGATTAAGAGTGCCAAATAACTACGTCGAATCCGGTGTCCGCGCCGTGCGGACGCGAAATGGCTGGAACTGCAGGCGGTGATGAGCGTGAGCCGCTTGTCGCAGCAGTGGGGCAAGAAGCCCGAAGCTCACCAGATGTTATCAGAGATCTACAACTGGTTTACCGAAGGGTTTGGCACGAAGGACTTGCGAGAAGCGAAGGCGCTCCTGGAGGAATTGGCGTGAGATTCTTCTGGTGAGGGCAAGCAACACACAAAGGAGAAAGTACAATGGCAGGACGACTGGACAGCAAAGTGGCGCTGGTAACCGGGAGCGGCTCAGGAATCGGTAGAGCCTCGGCTCTGGCGTTTGCCCGCGAAGGGGCAAAGGTGGTCGTAGCAGATGTGGTCGTAGCAGGCGGGCAAGAGACCGTCCGTCTGATCAAGGAGGCTGGAGGTGAGGGTCTCTTCGTCAAGACGGATGTCTCTAGGGCCGCCGAGGTCGAAGCGCTTATCAAGCAGACACTCGCCACCTACGGGCGGCTGGACTGTGCGCATAACAATGCGGGGGTTGAGGGGACGTTCGTTTCGACGACCGAGTACACCGAAGCCGACTGGGACCGGGTGTTGGCCATTAATCTGAAGGGCGTCTGGCTCTGCATGAAGTATGAGATCGCCCAGATGCTTCAGCAGGGCAGCGGGGCTATCGTGAACACAGCCTCTGGTGCCGGGTTAGTCGGAGTAGTGGGACTCTCAGCGTACGTCGCCAGTAAGCATGGGGTCATTGGATTGACCAAGACCGCGGCCTTGGAGTATGCCAAAGCGGGGATTCGGGTGAACGCGGTGTGTCCCGGAGTCATTCAGACGCCGATGGTCGCGCGTCTCACAAGCAGTCGGCCAGACCTGAGTGAAGCGCTGGTCGCGGCCGAGCCAATGGGGCGCATAGGGAAGCCGGAAGAGATTGCGGAGGCAGTGGTCTGGCTCTGCTCGGAAGCAGCATCTTTTGTGACTGGGCATGCCATGTCAGTCGATGGCGGCTATGTCGCTCAGTAAAGATTCTCTACATTGTCGATCTCTATCGCTACCAGTATACCAAGCTCTCCTGCACAGAGAGAGGACTGCAGGGCTAGAAGAGAGTCCGCACCTAGAAACGTGCCTTTGGTACCAGCAAGCCGGGAATCTTCGAGCGCGTGCGGAAGACGGTCCCC
>JBGPOI010000307.1:0-6226 GCA_041487975.1 Binatia bacterium
CCGTCTCCACAGCACTGGGAAAAGCTGGGGAGTCTCCCCCAGATGCTGGGATAGTTCCCAGGCTCGGGTCACGGTTTTCTCCACGTCTGAGACCGTATAGCCTTTGACAGGGACCAGGGCGTCGCTCAGGGCGAGCTGCAGTATGAGTTCTTGCTGGACGCGCTCGGGTGTGTCTGGCAGGGTTGTGAGTAGCTCCAGCCCTTTGGTGAGGAGAGTCCTCGCCTCCCGCTGGGCGTTCCGCTGGGCGGCCCGCTCCGCCGCCCGCTGATGATACTGCACCGCCTTGCGGTAATCTCTCCCCTCGGCAAAGTGCACGGCCAGCTCCGCCGCGATCTCTCCCGCCCGCTGGCCATACGCTGCCTCTTTCCTCTCCCCCATCCGCCGATGCCACTGCTGTTGTTTGCCCACACTCACCCGCTCATGCCAAAATTCCTGATACAGCCCATGCAGAAAGCCATACCGCGCGGCCCGCGTCCCATCCGGCCACTCACTGATGCCCGCGAGCCGCAGGAAGTGCTGCTGCTCCGCCAGCCGTCCACAGTGGTCCTCAACCTGGATGGCCTCGGTCTCTAACGCGGCTGCCACGGCGGCTGCCGAAAACTCCAGGCCGGCAAGACTGGCCGCTTCCAGCACCCGTTGCTCGGCGGGCGCCAACCGCTCGCGCTGCCGCGCCAGTACATGGCGCACCCTCTCCGGCGTCCACCGCTCCAGCTCCGCCATCTCCTCGTGCCATGCCCACCGACCGTCGTCCTCTTGCAGAAGCACGCGGCGATGCAGCAAGTCCTGTACGAGGCTGCTCAGAAAGAGCGGGTTGCCGCCCGTTCGTTGCTGTAAGACCTGCCCCAACCGCGTGGGCAATACGTTCTCCGGAAACTGTAGCGTCAGGTAGGCACTCACCTCGGTCTCGCTGAGCCGGCGCAGCGCCAGTTCGTTCCCCAGCTGGTGGGCGTAGAGCTCTTGGGTAACCGACTTTAGCGGATGGCCATCACTCAGCATTTCGACCGGCCGATAGGTGGCAATAATGAGTACCCGGGCGCGCTCCCGCCGCCGTGCGACAAAGGCGAGCCACTCCAGCGTGGAATAATCGCTCCAGTGTAGATCCTCGAGCCTCAGCACGAAGGGCCGCTCCACCGTGAGAGCCTCGAGGGCCTCGGCCAATTCGCGCACCATCCGCTCCCGGGTCGCCCCGGCGGTCTTGCGCTGTACACTCTCCAGCTCTGCCTCCTCGAGCAGGGTGGGCATCTGTACGAGCCACGTCGGCGCGTGCTGGTGGAGCAGGGCAATCAGCTGCTCTCCGCCAGGCTCCCGGCACAGCCGGCCTAGGGCGTCCAGGATCGGGAGGTAGGCTTCCGCTGCCCCATAGTGCTCGATGCACTGCCCCATAAGCGCTAACTTAAGGAAAAGGTATACTTGGACACCTGTATCTTTCGGCGACGAGGGCGCTCGGTTAACCTTTGGGCAATCCGGTTCCAGGAGTGGAGGACCGAACGTAAGGGGACTCCTGGTTCGATAGCCTGCTGGATTTGGTGCAGAGCGAAGGCAAACTCCCGCCAGTGGGTCCGCTGACCGCGGCGAGGGGTGGAGCGGCCTGCAGGGAGAAAGCGTCTGTCCCCGCTGGATCAGTTGTTCGGTGAGTAAGGCGACGAAGAGTTTGCCGTAGAGCCAGGCCCGCGCACTGCGGGCGGCAGACTTCGGCAAGTGGCCGAGCTGGGTCAGGGACTTAAGTCGCTTGAACGCCAGTTCCACTTGCCCGCGCACCCGATACCAGTGAAGAATCTCAGTCACACTAAAAGTGAGTGGATCAAAGGTCGTAAAGACGATGACGTACTTCGCGTACTCAAGTGTGTCGGCCTGCAGGACCTCCCCCTTCTTGGAGGCTCTACGGCGGAGCTGTTTTTCGGCCCGGCGAATCGCCTCGTCGGTTTTGCGAATCGCCCACCGCCGCCCTGCAATCACCCGTGTACTCCCGTGCACGCAGACTGGCCACTCGTCCAGTTGCCCGGCCGCTCGTAAGCGCGCCAACCGCCGTAACAACGCCAGCCGCCGCCCGTATGGCGTAAAGAGCGGCAGCACCTGGGTGTTGAGGCGGACTAAGATGGCTCCCCCGTTACTCACTACGTGTTCGATCCCTCGAACGTGACAGTAGCCTCGATCCGCAATCACAGGATCGTCCGGGCCAATGGCAAACTGAGTCAACGAATCTCCGGTCCCAACGCCCGTCGTCGACGTCAGCGTAAAAGAATCGCAGCAAAACTCTGGCACGCGAAAACTGTAGTGGACGCGCCACAAACTGCCGGTCTTGCCAGGTTCCTTGATCGTCGTACTATCCACCAACCGGACCGCTAGAGGCTTGTCTACCTGCGGCACTACGACCCCTTGCTGGTGCAACAACGCGGCACACAGACGCTGGAACCATCCCTCCGCGTAGCGTACCCGCTTCAACAGCGCTACATCGAAAACTCTGGCTAACCTTGCCATCCGGGCTCGCACGACCGTCTCACGTAACGCGTATCCCCGCGCTACGTGCAACAACAATGTCCGCATCAACACTTCTACCGAGCCAAACCCACGCAGGCGCGCATTGGCTCCGGTCTCCGCCGCCAAGTCTTCCCAGCCCGCAGGAAAAACCGACACCAACGTCTGCCAATCCTGCTCACTGCGCTTCCCTTGCTTATGCATCCTTTTGACTATCGAGGCACGCCGCGCTGGGCGTGGGCTCACGCCCGGCTGCCCTCCTAACCTGCTCCCGCACGGCCGCCAGCCTCGTGGTCCAGGTCCCGTCATCACGCCAGTGGACAAAGTCGTCATAGACCGTGCTCTTGGGCAGCAAATCATGGGGCAGCATGTCCCATTGGCATCCACTCCGGTTCAGATAAAGCCGCGTATTGACCACTTCCCGCATGTCCACTTTGCGCGGGTGCCCGCCACGGTGGGTTTGCGGGGGCGGAAGCAGCGGGGCCAAGATTGCCCATTGCTCGTCCGTCAGATCCGAGGGATACCGCTTTCGGGACCGTCCTTCTGTCGCCAAGTGCGTGCCCTCCTTCACTGGGGAAGCATGCGCCAACTGTCCCCCAAATCAGACTTTTTGCCAAGACCGGTTTCCGGAGAGCCCCTGAATCCTACACCATAACAGGAGGGAGGGTATGAACAGCAAGAGGTTATAGGCTGCCCGATTACCACGTTGTCTGCCAACGCAGGAAGACTGTGAGAGAGCCGGCGGCGGCCCTCACTAACCCAACAAGGAGAATTCTATGCAGAAGCGTTCTTTCACCATCAATCTCGCCCTGGCACTGCTGCTGGCCGGCACCCTCGGCAGGGCAGAAGCCAAAGACAAGTCATTTAAAGGCGAGTTTGCCGGCACTTTTCTCACTATGCGCATCGACCTTAATAACGATGGCGCGCTGGCAAGTTGGTCGACAGCGGTCGTGAAAAGCAACCTGGGTCGGTCAAGCAACCAGGGCGTTGACGAAGATGCCCAGATTCCACCCACCGGGCCTGTCCAGCGGGCCAGCTTGAGTTCGCACTCGTGGCGGGAACGATCGTCGCCACCGACCTGGGATCTCGGGACCAGCTCTTTTCTCAGCTCACCTCCCGTGTCGCCTGCGTTGATCCCGCCACGGGAGCGTTCAGCAGCCATGACACGGGCATTATCGTGGGAGGCACGGGCAAGTTTGCGGGTGCAACGGGCTCCTTTGTCAATGATTACACCGGCTCCTTCCTAGTCTTTGATCCTGACCTTGCTTCAAACCAGGGGTTCGGCAACTTTATCGGCACCTTCTCGGGGACGCTGACCCTTCCATAACCGCAGCCGAATAGAGAAGGTGGTTGTCCAAAAGGGGAGAGTCTTGGGCTCTCCCTGCTTCAGGAAGGCAACTTGCCGTCACACGCCCGCGGAGCCGATCACAGGGGCGGACGAAAGCGCGAGGTCAATCTGCGGGAAATCGTCAACGGGATCAGGTACACGGCAAATGGGGTCATGTATGGCAAATGGAGTCAGGTCTTGAATCACGACTTTCTGACTTTCTGTTCCTGCTCACCCTCACCGTTCGTTCTCCCTGTAACTCGCTCAGAAGACGAAAAGTGATAACCCAAGACCTGACCCCTGATCCTTGTGACCCCTGATCCTCGCACACAGAGGACGGTGCGTCTTGAATTATTCATCACGGCGTTCCGCTCTCGCCCCCAGGTGTAACCGGCGCAGGTTGCGTACCGCCTGAATACGCTCTTGGGCCAGGGTAACGGCGAGGCGGTGAGGCGGAACCTGGCGACGCTTGGCCTCGGCCAAGAGTGTCTTCAGGGTGGTATAAATGGCCTCGGTCTTGGCCTTGGCCCGCTCGCGTCGGTATCCACCTGGCCCCAGTTCGTCGGCGACGTTGATCAGACCGCCGGCATTGAGAGCGAAGTCCGGCGCATAGAAAAGACCGCGAGCAAAGAGGGCATCCCCGTCTTCGTCTGTTAGGAGCTGATTGTTCGCCCCGCCGCCGATGAGGCGACAACGTAACCGCGGGATCGTGTCGCGCGTGAAAATCGCGCCGGCCGCGCAAGGGGCGAGAATATCGCAGGGCTGGAAAAGAATCTCTTCGGGGCTGACCACGCGCGCTTGCAGTTCAACCGCGGCCTTTTGCGCCCGGGTCGCATCGACATCAGCGACGATCAAGTTCGCACCGGCCTCGTGCAGGTAGCGCGCCAACGAGTAGCCGACCTTGCCCAATCCTTGCACCGCCACGGTCCGGCCGCGAAACTCGGCCGTGCCATCAACTTCCTCTAGACACGCACGCAGACCACAGAAAATCCCCCAGGCAGTCATGGGAGAAGGATCCCCGCCACCGCCGAAGACCTCATCTCGGCCGACGCCAAAGCGGCTCTCTTTGCGCACCCGTTCGATGTCAGCGGTGGTGGTGCCCATGTCCTCGGTGGGAATGTAACGACCGGCCAGAGACTCGACTGCGCGACCGAGGGCGCGGAACAGCGCCTCACGCTGAGTGGTGGCGTGATCGCCGATGACCACCGCCTTGCCACCACCGTAATCGAGCCCGGCCAGCGCGGCCTTGAATGTCATTGCCTGGGCCAAACGCAGGGCATCAGTGAGAGCTTCAGCCTCGTTGGCATAAGCTCGCATGCGGATTCCGCCCAGAGATGGCCCCAAGGTGGTGTCATGGATGGCGATAATCGCTTTGAGACCGGCGGCGCGGTCGGCACTGAAGACCACTTGCTCGTGGTCTTCCGCATACATGCTGTCAAACAGAGACATCATCACTCCGTTACACGGCAACGAGAATGTCGTTGCCATCGACCATGACTGCGAACTTCTCCTGCGCCACGTCAGAGTCGTCCCGATTTACGCCAGTCGTGATATCGTATTCCCAGCCATGCCAGGGGCAGGTGACAACGGTCCCGGCGAGTTCGCCCTCACTCAGCGGCCCACCCTGATGGGGGCAGACATCATCGATCGCATAGTAGGTGCCGTCCACATTAAAGACGGCAATGCGCTTCCCTTCAACCTCGATACACTTACCCTGACCGGCGGGAATCTCGCTGATCTGGGCGACTTTGACGAAATTGGCCATGCTGCTCTCCTCCTCAGTCCGGATGAATAGAGGCGAATCTAAGCAAATTCCCTCCCGGGCCGCAAGGTTGGCGGTGCGAGTTGACAAGAACCGAGGTGGGCGGCTATCGTCAGGCGCATTCTTGTGTGAAAGGAGATGTCGTGATGAACGAGCAAGCGAAAAAGACCGCACTGCTAATGATTCCCTATGGTCTCCAGGTGCTCGGTGCCAAGGACGGCGACAAAATGACCTTGGCCACGGTCAACTGGACGACGCAGTGTTCCTTCAAGCCGCCGCAGGTAGTGGTCGGCGTCAAGGGCGATGCTAGCGCCCATGCCCTGGTGAAGAACAGCAAGGTCTTCACCCTGAGTTTCCTCGGCACCGGACAGAAGGGGCAGGCGTTCGCTTTCTTTAAGCACGTCGAGCCCGAGGGCGGGAAGATGGGCGGCTTTGCTTTTGAGACCGGCTCCACCACCGGGTGTCCAATCGTCAGCGACGCACCGGCGTGGGTGGAGTGCAAGGTGATCGGCTTCCATGAGTACGGAGATCACACCGTTGTCGTCGGTGAAGTCATCGAGGCCGGGCTCAAACAAGAGACCGAGCCCCTCACCCTGAAGGAGATTGGCGCGAAATACGGGGGATAGGGCGGAATTCGCATCCAGAATTCTCTTCATCGCAAA
>JBGPOI010000308.1:0-6214 GCA_041487975.1 Binatia bacterium
GACTGGAGAGCACCTACTACGCGAACTTAGGAATCATGGTCGCGTATTGGTCGAGCAGAGGTAACACCTTGTCTCTTCCTTCGGGCGGCAACCCGAAGACCGTCCGCTCGACCCCGAGTTCTTGGTACTGCTGCAGCGTCGCCTCCTTGGCCCCAGCCCCGAAGATCGACACTGGTACTTCTTGCGGTTTACGCCCGGCCTGCTCGGCGCGGGCGCGCAGGTCGCGGACGGCAGCTGGTAGATCCTTGAGCATCAAGCCGACAGGAATCCACCCATCGCAGTAGCGCACGACCCGATTGAGCCCATGCTCGGAGAGGGTTCCCATCAGGATTGGCGGATGCGGCTTCTGCAACGGTTTGGGATGGGACCAGATCGGATCGAAGTTGACGAACTCGCCGTGATACTCGGCCGCCTCGTCACTCCAGATCACCTTCATGGCTTCAATCCGCTCGCGTAACAGCTTCCAGCGACGGTTGAAGGGCGTCCCATGATTTTCCATTTCCTCGGCGTTCCAGCCGCCGCCGATACCGAAGATCAAGCGTCCATTCGAGAGCTGGTCGACCGAGGCAACCTCCTTGGCGAGGACGATAGGATCATGCTCGATCACCAGGCAGATTCCGCTCCCTACCTTGATGGTCTTGGTTGCGGCCGCCGCGGCCATAAGCGAGACGAAGAGATCGTGCGTGTGCCAATACTCTTTGGGGAGCGCCGCACCCCCAGGCCACGGGCTGCGCCGACTGGTCGGGATATGCGTATGTTCCGGGAACCAAATGGATTCGAAGCCGCGCTCCTCGCAAGCGCGGGCAAGTTCATCCGGGCGGATCGCGTAATCCGTGGCAAACATCGTAACGCCAAGTTTCATGAGACCTCCTTGTTAATGTGCACTGTCGCAGCAATGCGCTGGTTGATAGGGAACGAGCATCACCTCTCTGCTCTTACCAATTCCCCCGCTTCCACTTAACACACTGGCTCAATGACACAATGACTCAAGGTATTGTCATGACCTCTCTCACCCCGGCCGCGATCTTCTCGCGGTTGGGGAACACGTGGTTCTCCAATGCCGGGCTGTAGGGAATCGGCACCTGCAAGGCGCACACCCGCTTCACCGGCGCTTTAAGGCGGGCAAACGTCGCCCGGTCTTCTGTGACCAGGGTAGCGATCTCCGCCGCTGCGCCAGCGGTGGGGCCGGCTTCGTCCGCCACCACTAGCCTGCCGGTTTTTTGCACGGACGCGCGAATGGTTTCCCCATCCATGGGAACCAGGGTACGGGGGTCGATCACCTCGATAGAGATCCCTTCTTTTTGCAGGGTTTCAGCCGCGGCGAGGGCTTCGTGGACCATCCAGGCCAGGGCCACTACAGTGACGTCGCTCCCTTCCCGTTTGATATCAGCCTTACCGAGCGGCACGAGGTATTCTTCTTCCGGCACGTCACCGCGTATCCCCATCAACCGACTCGACTCAAACGAGAGGACGGGATTGTCATCGCGAATGGCGGCTTTGAGGAGACCTTTCATGTCATACGGCGTTGACGGCAGGATCATCTTTAACCCAGCCAGATTCATGAACATGGAGTAAGGGCTTTGCGAGTGCTGAGCGGCCAATTGCCGGCCACCGCCAACCGAAGCGCGGAACACGATGGGGAACTTGGCCTGCCCGCCAAACATGTAGTGAATCTTTGAGGCCTGATTCACTATTTGATCCATGGCGACAAAGCCGAAGGTGACCATGCCCCAGTTGACGATCGGGCGGTAGCCCGAGCCGGCCGCGCCAATGGCCATGCCGGTAAACGCCGCCTCGGTGATCGGCGTCCCGCGCACCCGCTGCACGCCGAATTCTTTGACTAAAGGTGACGGCGCATCCGTGGCGAGGTGAATCGTGCGCGGATCACGCCGCATTTCTTCTAACATAGCTTCCATGGCTGCTGCCGCGTAAGAGATTTGTCGCATAGTTTTACTCCTTGTTTGAGAGGCAGTGCTCAGCCATCTGTAATCAGCTTCACTGAGAGCGAAACGGAGAAACGGAGACGGGGAGAACCGGAGATTGGCAGAAGGGAGAATCGGTTTTCAACTCTCCGATTCCCCGGTTCCCCGGTTCTCCGATTCTTTTTCGCAAAGTTCCCCGATTCCCCGATTCCTGCCTCCATCAATCCGCAAACACGTCCTCCAGGGCTGTGTCCAGATCCGGGAACGGACTCTCTTTGGCGAAGGTCACGGCGTTCTCAATGGCCTGGAGGATCCCTTCGTCCATCTTTTTCCACGCCGCTTCGGTCAGGTGTCCCTGATCTTTCAACCTGGCTACCAGACGAGCGATCGGATCTTTCTGTTTCCATTCTTCTACTTCTTCCGTCGGCCGCCGGTCAGGGGTGCCCTTAATCTCAGTGTGCGCTCGCCAGCGATAGGTCTTACACTCGATCAAGGTCGGCCCTTGCCCAGCCCGGGCGCGTTTGACCGCTGCCTCGGCGACCTCGTAGACCGCCAACACATCGTTACCGTCCACCACCACGCCAGGAATGTCATAGGCTGCAGCTCTATCGGCTACGTTGGCGATCGACACCGCCTCAGTTGCCGGGGTATTCACCCCGTAGCTGTTGTTCTCGCATACATAGAGCATGGGCAGTTTCCACAGCGCCGCGATGTTGAGCGACTCGTGAAAGGGACCGGCGCTCGCCGCGCCATCACCAAAGAAGGATACCGCCACCCGGCCCTTGCCTTCGATCTGCGCGGCTAACCCGGCGCCGGTGACAATCGGGATGCCACCGGCGACAATGCCGTTGGCTCCCAGCATACCGATGCTGAAGTCGGCGATGTGCATGGAGCCGCCTTTACCTTTACAATAACCGGTGCGTTTGCCGTACAATTCGGCCATCATGCGGCGTAAGTCCGCTCCCTTGGCAATGCAATGGCCGTGGCCGCGGTGGGTACTGATGATCTGATCGTCGCGGTTGAGCGTCGCGCACACGCCCACCGCCACGGCTTCCTGGCCGATATAGCAGTGCACGACCCCATAGATCGCGCCTGCCTGAAACTCATCTGACGCACGCTCTTCAAAGCGACGGATGACTTGCATGGTGCGCAACATTTCCAACTGCTTTTCGTTTGAGAGACTCATAAACTTTTCTCTCCTTGTGAGTCTTTCCGTGATTAGTGACCACTTCTTCTCTCTACTGCCCATGCCTGATCTTTGTCGGATCTGGCAGCACTGTCCCACACTGCTTGCAAGTTCGCAACACTTCGTCGGCATTGAAGGCCATGATGACCTCTTTGATGCCCACTTCGATGTCCTCGCACCAGAACTCGACTTTATGCAGTAGGTGACCGCACTGCTCACAGAACCAGGCCGCGCCGTCGAGTTCGCCTTGCTGCCGTGGTCGCTCGATCACCAGACCGATACTGCCCGGCGGGCGCCGGGGTGAGTGGGGAACCTGCTTAGGCAGCAAAAACACCTCGCCTTCATTGATACGGGCCTGCTGCTGTTTGCCCTCCGCATCGATGAAGTGAACGAAAATATGCCCTTTGAGCTGATAGAAAATTTCATCCCACGGATCGATGTGAAAGTCGTTACGGGCGTTGGGGCCCTTGATGATCTGGAAGATGAAATCCGACCCTTTGAAGACTTCTTTGTTGCCAATGGCTCCGAGTGACTGGGGAAGATACTGGTCGATCCACGTCTGGAGATTGAACGGCAACGCCACCGTGGTTGCGGACATAGATTGCCCCCCTTTTGTAGCCTTGCTTTACCACGAGCCCGTGCACAAGCAAAGCGATCGCTTGCCTTACGATTGTTTCTCGCTCTACCTTTCAGTTGACAATAACGTGGCAGCGCGCTAACCGGCAAGGAAAGGAGGGGATGTTATGAAAGCGACTTATCTCAAAATGGTCGGTGTCGGATTTGGTTTCTTCCTGTGGGTTCTCACCTCACCCGGAGGGCAGGCGGCTGAGGTAGCAAAAAGCCCACATGGGCCGAACGATGAAATCGGCGTGCTCAACACCCTGACCGCAGCCCAGAGTCTGGCCGTGCTGCAACGCATAGACTCAGGCAAGGTGTATGATCTGGGAGTGGACTACTTCGTAGGTATGCCCGGACTGGCCGATCTGGGCATGGGTGATCCCACTTATCACATGTGGATGACGCACACGCCCAGCGGGGTCAAGGTCGAAAACCTCACGCCTGCTGGCGCCCCACAGGACACCGCCCTCTATGACGATGCAGTGCTAATGTCCACTCACAGCGGCACGCACCTCGATAGCCTCAACCATCTGGGCTACGGGGACAAGATCTTTAACGGCTATGAGGCGTCCCGCTATCTTGGCAATAAAGGGTGGACCAAAGCCGGCGCTGACAAAATCCCGCCTATCATCACTCGTGGGATTCTCATCGATGTGGCTGCGGAGAAGGAAGTGACGATGTTGCCCGAGGCTTACGAGATTACCGTTGAGGATCTCCAGCGGGCGCTGAGCAAACAAGGCACGACCTTACAGCAGGGGGATGCTGTTCTCATCCGCACCGGACGCATGACCGTGTGGCCGGACGCGAAAAAATTCGTGCCCAACGAACCCGGGATCACCCGCCAAAGCGCGGCATGGTTGATCGATCATGGCGCTATACTCCTGGGCGCGGACAATATGGGGGTGGAGAAGTTCCCCATGGCGCCGGAGGGGGTGCATACCTACGTCTTCGCCGAACGGGGAGTCTGTTTGCTAGAGCTGCTATGGTTGGAAGATCTGGCCAAGGACAAGGTGTATGAATTTGCCTTTATCGCCGCTCCGATCAAACTGCGGGGTGCGACTGGGTCGCCCACCCGGCCACTGGCGCTACCGCTGCGGGCGAAGAAAAACGAATAGTCGTAGTGTGATACTAGTGCCTCAACCGAGCTCAATTGACGGGTAGAGTCGCTTCAGCTTGATGCGGGCGTCTTGGGTCGTGAACTGCCAGTCGATCCGACATTTGGCTGTGTTGCGCTGTCTTTCCCATGCTGCGACTTCGCGGGTCAAGGGCTCCTTGTCGGGAAGCCGTCGGTCCAGGCATTGGGTCGCCAGGACGCTCAGTTCGGTTTCTGCCATGTTTAACCAACTGCCATGCTTAGGGGTGTGATGAATCTCCAGACGTTCCAACAGCCGTCGCGCCTCGGCTGGCTCAAAGGCCTCATACAACGCCGCCGGTTTATGGGTGTTGAGGTTGTCCATCACCAGGACGATAGTGTCGGCTTGCGGATAGTGCACCTCGACCACGTTACGCACCACATGCGCAAAGTCGATAGCTGTGCGGCGGGCCGTGACCGTCACCTGGCGTTGCCCCACCAACGGCTCGAAGACCATGAACAGATTGGCCGTGCCTTTCCGCTCGTATTCGTAATCGATCCGCTCCAGCTTCCCTGGGGCGGCGGGAATCGGCACCCGCGTTTCCGCCACCAGTTGCTTGCTCGCCTCATCCAGACACACGACTGGCCGCTGCGGGTCATAGGGGCGGGTGTAGACTTCCAGCACATCCTCCATGGCACAGACAAACTCGGCGTTGGCTTTGGGCGGAATCACCCACTGCTTTTTCTGCCATGGCTTGAGATCGTTTTTTTTAGCGTGGTCCGCACGCACTCCCGGCCAATCGTGTCCACGACCTCCAGTTCCACGAGCCGGTCAGCCAGCAACTGGAGCGTCCAGCGGGCACGCCCCTCGGGGGGCGCACTGCACGTCAAGGCGCTCAGGCGGGCCTCCTGCGCACCGTCCAACTTGCGATACTGCCGCCCCGTAGGCCGCTGCCGTTCCAGGGCGACGGCCAAGCCTTCCTCGACGAAAGCCTGTCGCACGCGATGGATGCTCGAGAGGCTGGTCTCTACCGCCTCGGCAATCTCACGATCGCTCCAGTCCGGGCTCCCCTCGCTCGTAGCGGCTTTGAGCAGCATCCGGGCACGCGTCAGGACGGAGGCCGCACGGCGTCCCGTCGAGATCAGCTCTGTCAACTGCGTCCGTTCCTCGGCCGTCAGTCGGACAATGTACTTGGCCATCGTGGTTCTCCCCCCTGAAGTGATACCAGAGGAGAACCTCTTCTCGAAAACTTGTCAACTCAGGTCGGTTGAGGCACTAGTCGCTGTTCGTGAAGAAAGCAGAACAGGCGGCTCGCCTGTTTTCGAGATAGCGCCGAGTGACGTCATCCTCGATCTCCCCTCCTATCCTGCTCCGCCTGAGTCGCTAGACGAAGTGAACCCGCAGCCTGCTGCAGA
>JBGPOI010000309.1:0-6199 GCA_041487975.1 Binatia bacterium
AGTGACATTCGTCGCTCGCGGAGAGAATCTCCAGGCGCTCAGGCACAGCGGCCTCACCGTGAAAAGCTATCAAGGCGACTTTCACCTGGAGCGCGTGCACGCAACCGATCGCCCGCAAGACGCCGGGGTGTGCGATTTGGTGTTGGTCTGTGTCAAGTCGTATGACACCAGCGCTGCCGCCAAGCTGATGCGCCCGGCAGTAGGTCCGGATACCGTTCTCCTCTCGTTACAGAACGGCGTGGAAAACGAAGAACTGTTAGCGCAAGAACTTCAGGGTGCCGACGTGCTGGGCGGGATGGTCTACGTCGGCGCCGAGTTGGCCAGTCCCGGGGTCGTCGAGCATTCATTCTCCGGCGCGCTGGTCTTCGGTGAGCGAGACGGCCGGCGCACACCACGAGCGCAACGCCTGGAGCAGGGGTTTCTCGACGCCGGCATCCAGGCGCAGCTTTCCTCCGATATCACCCTCATGCTGTGGGACAAGTTAAGGAAGCCAGACTCCAGCCATGAGCGCTTTCCCCACTTCGATGGCGCATGACCTGGCCCGAGGCAAACGCCTAGAGTACGACGCCCTCAACGGCGCGGTGGTGCGGTTTGGTGAACGACTCGGGATCCCGGTGCCGCTGAATCGGACGTTCACCGGTTTGCTCGCCCTCCCGTGACTTTACCCACTGATTGTCACTTTGACGACATCCAGAGTTCGCGAGTTGCTGAGGAGACCGGTGATCTCCAGTTCCTTAAACAGGTTCTCTTCAGCGTTCAATTGTTGCAGGAGCCCGTCCTCTCCTCACACCCAGAGCCGTGGAGGCCAGACCACGTGAATCCATCTTTCCGAGTTGCTGACCCAGCTCACCCTCATCACCACCCGGCCCTGCTTCCCAATGAGCTGATAGAGATCATGCCTGCCGGGTCGTGCCTGACGTGCCTCCGCCAGGCTACACTCCGCACAGATCACGTTCCCTCTGATCTGCATCACCCCAACCCCTTCGGTGCCGAACGAGAAGCCTCCTTCAGTGACTCTCCCCTGCGCACCCACGGTGACGCCGGCCAGCATGAGAACCGCCGCAACGCCCATTTTAATGGGTTTCCCCAAAGTCGCCATTGTTCTTCTCCTTTGGCAGAACTGTTATGCTGCCTCTCGCTGGTCTGTGGAGGCGGGCGCCGTTCCAGCCGTAGGCTGAGTTCTCTGAGACCGGTGGTATCGGATCGCCGCAAAGACGATCATTCCCGCGGACAGTCCCACCAGGCCCAAAAGACCGACGATCACCGGCGAAAGCTCGCTGGTGAAATCAACAACCGCGGAAGCGAGTCCGGGCTGTGTAATGAAGTTCCACATAAAGTGTCCTCCTCTTGGTTAAAAATTCTTGCTTTTGAGCAGATCTGTGGACATGTAACGTTTAGTTTCCTGACGGGAGGTGCGATAAGTGATTCGCTGCCCAGAGCCACTTCCCGTCTACCTTATTTGCCATAGCTTCCTCCTTTCCATGAGGCTGCGCCGACACAACCGGCTGAACGTGCGGAGCCAGTCGCCTTCAAGCATGCGCCCGATAGGAGGCGAGAGTCAATAAACAAACAGTGATATTACGGTGATATTGCGGTGACAGCGCCAGGACGCGTCACTGCCCGAACACGCGTCGCTTTTGTTGTTCCTGTTGGCAACCGGGAGGCTCGAGTGGGAAAGGTGATTCTTGACCGTCAGGTTGGTGGATCGCCAAGGGTTGAAAATTTCCTTCGTCTTTCGTAAGAATGTCTGGCGTGATTTTCCCCTTGGTGCTTTCTGGAGGAGAGCGGGTTCTCAGGGAAGTAACAAGACAGTTCCTTATCTGCCCGTTCTCCGCGAAGGCGACACTTAGATCGTCGCCCTAGCCGAGGGAGGAGTTATGTCGACACCCTCAGAGACAGCGCGTCCTACGGCAATTGGGCGGGAAAAAGAGAACCCCGCAGGCACGATCCCGAGTATGGAGCGCAAGCTTGCCGCCATCCTCAGTGCCGATGTCAAAGGTTACAGCCGTCTCATGGGCGAGGACGAACTCGCTACCATCCGTACCCTCACCGCCTATCGCGACGAACTGATGACCACCCTCATCCAGCAGCACGGGGGCGAGGTGGTCGGCTCGCAGGGGGATAACTTGCTAGCGTTATTCACGAGCGTGGTGGAGGCGGTGCGGTGTGCGGTCGAAATCCAACATGCGCTCAAAGTCAAGAACGCGGAGCTGCCTGCCTCCCGACGGATAGAGTTTCGCATTGGTATCAACCTGGGGGATGTCCTCATCCAAGGCGCGCAGATCCACGGGGAGGGGATCAACATTGCGGCGCGCTTGGAAGGGTTGGCCGAAGCAGGGGGGATCTGCATTTCGGGGGCCGTGTATGACCAGATTACGAACAAGCTGGCGCTCCGCTACGAATATCTGGGCGAGCAGACGGTCAAAAACATTGTTCAGCCGATCCGGGTGTATCGGGTACAGATGGAGCCCCAGGCAGAGGCAGAGACCTCTCGTGGCCAGCACGAACCGCCCCTCTTCTTTCCTCCGTTCCATCTCGATGTGATCAATGCCTGCCTGTGGCGCGGGAAGAAACGGATTCCTTTGACGCCCAAAGACTTCGCTGTCCTGCATTATCTGGCAACGCGCCCAGACCGATTGGTAACGCACGACGAGTTATTCAAAGCGGTGTGGCCCGACACCGTCGTGAGCCGTGGGGTGGTGAAAGTCTGCCTGTACCGGATTCGCCAGGTGCTGGGAGACACAACAAAGACCCCGCAGTTTATCAAGAATGTGCCTCGACGGGGGTATCAGTTCATCGCGGTAGTATCCAGTAGCCAGCAGCCAGCAGCCAGTGGTCAAGAAGAGGTTCGAGACTGGAAGCTGGAGACTAGTTCCCCTTCCCCCCAAGCCTCAAGTCTCAAGCCTCAAGTCTCAAGCTTCGTAGGGCGTGAAGCGGAGCTTGCCCAACTACACAAGTGGTTAGACAAAGCTCTGGGAGGCGAGCGCCAGCTCGTTTTTGTCACCGGCGAGCCAGGTATCGGTAAAACGACGGTCGTTAGCGCGTTCCTCGAACGAGTCACTGCTCGGGGCGGAGTCGCAATCGGACGAGGACAATGCATTGAACACTATGGTCCGGGCGAAGCCTACTTGCCTGTGTTGGAGGCGTTGGGGCGGCTCTGTCGAGAGCCAGGAGGGAGCCGCCTGATTGACTGGCTCCGGCAGCACGCCCCCACTTGGCTGGTGCAGATGCCGGCCTTCCTGACCGCGACTGACTTCGAAGCGCTGCAACGGAAAGTCCAGGGCGCGACGCGGGAGCGGATGCTCCGAGAGATGCTCGAAGCCGTCGAGGTGCTGACGGAGCGGCAACCTGTTGTGCTCGTGCTGGAAGACCTCCACTGGAGCGATGTGTCTACCCTGGAACTGCTCGCAGCTCTAGCGCGGCGGCAGGAGCGCGCCCGGTTGCTGGTCATCGGCACCTACCGACCGATGGAAATGCTGAGCAAGGGGCATCCGCTCAACGAGGTGATGCAGGAGTTACACGTCCATCACCTCTGTGCCGAACTGGCGCTAGGATTGCTGAGCGAAGCGGAGGTGGCGGAATACCTGCGCACTCGGTTCCCGCTCAATACGCTGCCAGCCAGCTTCGCGCAGGCGCTCCATCAGCGGACAGAAGGTAATCCACTCTTCCTGGTCAACGTGGTGGACGATTTAGCCGCCCAAGAGGTGATTGCGCAAGGCGAGGAAGGGTGGACGTTACAAGGCGGTATTGCGGCGATCGAAGGGCAAGTGCCCGAGAGCATCCGCCACCTGATTGCTAAGCAGAGTGCGCGGCTGTTGCCAGCGGAACAGCGCATATTACAAGTGGCAAGCGTCGCGGGAATGGAATTCTCCACGGCGGCAGTAGCGGCGGCGCTAGAGGCCGATGAGGCGGAGGTCGAAGAGTGGTGCGCAGGGCTGGCCGCCCGGCAGCACTTTTTACGGCGGATGGGGGTCAGCCAGTGGCCCGATGGCACGGTAGCGGAGCTCTATGGGTTTCTGCACGCGCTGTATCAACACCTGTGGCACGAGCGGGTGGGCATGGGACGGAGGCGGCTGCTGCATCTGCGAATCGGAGAACGGCAGGAGGCAGCCTACGGAAACCGGGCAGGAGAGATCGCGGCTGAACTGGCGGTACACTTTGAGGAGGGAAAAGATTATCGGCGAGCGGTGCGATATCTGCAACAAGCGGCGGAGAATGCGATCCGGCGGTACGCGCATCAAGAAGCGGTCGCATATCTGACTAAAAGCTTGAAGTTGCTCAGCACCCTGCCCGATACGCCCGAACGCACACAACAAGAACTGAGCCTGCAAACCGCGCTGGGCCCAGTGTTGATGATCGCCAAAGGGTATGGGGCTCCAGATGTGGTTCACGCCTACGCACGAGCGCGGGAACTGTGTCAGCAAGTAGGCGAGACGCCACAGCTCCGCTTCGTGCTGCAAGGGCTAGGGCGGTTCTATACCATGCGCGCGGAGTACCCGACAGCGCGGGAGTTGACGGAGCAGCTCTTGAATCTGGCCCAGCGACTGCACGATAAGAAGCGACTGCTGGACGGGCACCAAGCGCTGGGACTGATCTTGTTCCACTTGGGCGAGCCCGAGCCTGCTCGTGCCCACTTTGCGCAAGCGCTGGCCCTCTACGGCCCCCGTGAGCAGCATGCCCCGGCTGTGGTGCCGTACAGTCCCGACCTCCTTATCACGTGTCTCGCCGTGGAGCCCCTAGCTCTGTGGCTGTTGGGTTATCCTGAACAGGCTGTGCAGCACAGCCTGAAAGGTCTAAGCCTGGTCCGGGAGCTAGGGCGTCCCTATAGCCTAGCCTTTGTTTTATCCTTTGCGGCCTGGTTGCACCACTGCTACCGGGACTGGGCCGCCGTGCGGGCGCAGGCCGAAGAGCTACTGGGGCTGGCGACCGCGCAAGACTTTCCGCTTTGGGTCACCCAGGGGAGGTACTGGCAGGGGTGGCTGCGCAGCGAGCAGGGGGAGCAGGACGCTGGGCTGGTGCAGCTCCAACAGGCTCTGACGGCCTGGCAAGCTACAGGGGCCGAGCTGGGATTGCCGTTTTATCTATCCGGCCTGGCCCGGGCGTATGGGAAAAGGGATCAGGTGGAAGAAGGGCTGAACGTACTGGCCGACGCGCTTGCGAGAGTGAATAGAACTGGGGAACGTTTTTGGGAGGCGGAGCTGTATCGGCTAAAAGGGGAGCTAACGCTACAACAGTCTAGCGTCCAGAGTCTAGCATCTCGCGTCCCAAAAAGTTCAAGGTTCAAGGTTCAAGGTTCAAAGTCCAAAAATGGCAATCCGCAACCCGCAATCCACAATCTGCAATCGGAGGCGGAGGAGTGTTTTCAGAAGGCTATTGACATTGCTCGTAGGCAAAGCGCAAAGTCGCTGGAGCTGCGGGCGGCGATGAGCTTGAGCCGGCTGTGGCAGCAGCAAGGCAAGAAGCAACAAGCCCGCCAGACACTAGCGGAGATTTACGGCTGGTTCACTGAGGGATTTGACACAGCAGACCTTAAGGAAGCCAAGGCATTGCTCGAAGAGAGGAGGTGAGAAGTGAACGAAATCAGGGGGAGGCCCTTAATAGGACAGCTCTCTTTGCGGAATTGAGCAAAGAGGGTTTAAGAAAAATACTTGACGAGCCTTTTCGTCGTAGTCCAGACTCACCATGCCCCATTAGCTACCCGCGAATGGGGCTAAGCCAACCAGGAGGGAATGATCATGGCTGGTGTCCCTGAAGGTGTATTATCTTTCATATATCACGTTACGTACGATGTTGAATTTAACGAGAGATTTAACAAAGACGAAGAAGAGGTAATGGAGTTTTTTCAAATACCTCTAAGACTGAAGGAGGTGATCCGAGAGATTTCGGTGGAAGAAAGAAAGAAAAGCGACGACCTGAAGAAGCTGCACAACGAAGCCAAAAAGAAAAAGACAAGGGAGCTCTCGGAGAGGCTAGCGCAAGAAGAAGAGGCGTATATGAAGAGGGACGTCGTTCCCCCTGAGGCCATGAAAATCGTTCTCGAAACCATCAGGAAAGAACTGAACGGGGGTGTGTATCGCCGTTTCTGGTAATTGAACAGGGAATTACCCATGCTGTGGCCCTTTGATGAGACGCTGAAGCTGATAAAGCCGCACGTCCCTTATCAACTGGTCTCTTTCAAGGTGTTTTCCTGGGTGAAGGG